>DATHKS010000247.1:0-2250 GCA_035488975.1 Chitinophagaceae bacterium
ATATCACATGAACGTGCAATTGATGTACCGTGTGACCCCCTTTTCTGGTATCTTCCATCTCCCAATTTAGGTAGATTTTTAGAAGCTGAAAGCCTCGCCCTAAAGGGCGTAGCTTGCACTAGCGAGCCGTGACAGTCAAAAACTTCATTAGAAGAGGCCTGCAGCCCAATAGTTCGCTTCTGTTGTATTCCCATATTGGACTTCATCAGATCAGAGTTGTTGGTGTGGATTCATTAATCAGGCGATCCCTATTTCAAAACACCAACAACGGCGTAAACGTGAATCGTCAATCGATAATCGTGAATAGCGACAGTCTTACGGATGAGGAGTTCACTTCTGTTGAGGCCTTATTCCTAACTTGCCTGCCGACAGGCAGGTTCCTGATTCCCAATTCCTGGTTCCTGACCATCCTTGGATCCATTAAGAGAAGTGCCTGAAAATCAACCTCTACAAGCCAAGACCTATCCCAACTGGAATGATCTTCCTTAGGGTTTCTACTCTGCCTTTCCGTAAAAACAACAAAAATAATTCCCGAAAAGCTTGCACTTCCCAGGAACGGATACTAGTTTTATGGCCTTATCTGTTCAAATCCTCCCGAAGACCTCACAACCTACCCAATCCTCCTTCGCGGAACCTTCCTCATTTAGTATCCTCTTAATTGCCGTACCCGGTTTTCTTCATCGAAGCCATCCTAAGTCGTAGATCCTGTTAATGCCGTATCCATTTCCGTAGAGAGCCAGTTTTCAACCAGAAACTGAAGTCTTTTACATATATAAAATCTACGAGCATGAAACAATTTTTCCTAACATTCACTTTTCTATCGGCGTTGCTGACGGCCATGGCTCAGCCTACCGTTCCAGCGCTTCCAGCGGCATGCAGCGCAGCCGCTTGCATCACCAATTCAAACATCGACGTTTGCCCACAAGCCAGCAATACCGTGGTCGGTTCCCATAGGAATGGGTCGTACAATCGCGGCAACTCCGGCAGCCATCTCGGAGAAGGGGCCATCTGGCGCTTCCGCAACATGGCCACCGTCAGCGGTATTACCGTAAACGTGGAAGTAGCCGTTGATGACATCTCCAACGCTGTTCTCGATGACCTCGATGATGACGATGCGGTGGACCAGGCCGGAAATTCGATCGCCAATTTCTTCGCACCCCGTATCGGTCCCGATCAGAACCTCAACGGCACTAATCGCCGCGGGTATGTTCAGTTCACCATGACATTTTTCAGGAATGTCACCGGCAGCAATAATAATACGAATGCCGACTTCGGGACATCTGTCAGCCTCGCCAATCTCAACTACGTTCACTATGATATCGATGGCAACGATGCCAGTAATGTAGCGACGGGTACGGCTGGTAGTTGGTTCCGCGAGACCGGAATGGCAAAGAAAGTATCGGCGGCCAATCCCGTGGTACTTGCAAATTTCCCAACGGACCTTGTTGCTTACAACTACACCGATCCTGTTACTACGAACTGGACAGGATTCGCGGGTGGTGTCTGTGAAAGGGATGGCGTTTCGCGCTGTGCACAGGTTGCTTCTTCTTTTTCATACGGAGCGCCGCAGCCGAGTATCACCGTGCGCATGGGATATGATTACAATGCGGGAGGAAATATCGGAAAGCCCATCCGCCAGTATGGATCGAGACTGGGTTGCTTCAACTTCCCAACGCAGGGAACGCTGCCTGTAAAATTGCTCAGCTTCAATGCTGTTTACCGCAACCAGCAGGCGCAGTTGAAATGGTCTACCGACAACGAAGTAAATTTCGACAGGTATATCGTGGAGCGCAGCTCTAACGGAAGGGATTTCATACCTGTAGGCGAAAGAATGAATGGTGGCACAGGCACGATCAACACGTACGAATTGAATGACGATCTCAGTTCAGTATCCGGCATTGCTTTCTACTACCGGTTGAAGATGCTTGATAAGGATACTAAGTTCACCTATAGCTCAGTTGTACTCATCAGGAAGGAAGAGAAGGCTATTACCGGCATTGCGCTGAGTCCGAACCCCGTGGTCAATGGCATTGCAACTGTAAGGTTTTCCTCCACGCGGACAACGATGCTTGAGTTCAAGGTTGTCGATATTTCCGGAAGAGTGGTGTTACAACAACAGAATAAAGTGTATGAAGGGAATAACAGTATTACGATGAGCAGGCTCGAACAATTGCAACCGGGCATGTATGTCTTGCAGATGCTGCATGACGGAGAAGTATCACAAACCAAATTCTCGGTGGCCCGCTGACA
>DATHKS010000248.1:0-2661 GCA_035488975.1 Chitinophagaceae bacterium
GGTTCAATGGTGTTGCGGATAAGAAATTGTCCATCCCCTGGACGAACCCTGTCTTCTGGCTCGCAAACACAGGATTCGTCCTGCTTACGGGCCTGTTGGCCGGCAGCTATCCCGCATTATATCTTTCATCTTTCAAACCCATCAAGGTATTGAAAGGAACATTCCGCGTCGGGCGCCTGGCTGCAGTGCCGAGAAAGGCATTGGTAGTGATACAATTCACCGTATCCGTCATATTGATAATTGGTACATTGATCGTCTATCGCCAGATCAAATTCACCAAGGAACGACCGATAGGCTTCAATAGCAGCGGACTTATCTATGTAAATATGAAAACGGATGAGATACATAAGCATCATACAGCGTTTCATGATGATCTCCTCGCCACGGGCGCTGCCATCGAAATGGCGGAATCCAATGGCACGATCAATGAACTGTGGTCGAACAACGGCGGGTTCAACTGGAAGGGCAAGGATCCCAATAAACCCGATGATATATATTTCGGCACCATAGGCGTCAATAGCGAATTCAGGAAAACTGTCGATTGGCAATTCACCGGTGGGCGCGACTTCTCATCCATGCGCCCGACCGATTCGAGCGGCTTTGTCATAAACGAGGCAGCAGCAAAATACATGGGATTAAAGAATCCCGTGGGAGAAACCATACAATGGGGCGATAAGAACTTCACGGTGATAGGTGTGATCAAAGATGTGCTGATGGAATCTCCGTACAAACCGGTGACACCGACATTCTTCTTCCTCGGAACCTGGTTTCATGGCACCGTCTCTATCCGCATGAATCCGGCTCTCAGCGCAACGAAGGCCCTGGCCGCCATCGAACCGGTTTTTAAGAAATACGCACCGGGTATGCCCTTCGATTACAAATTTGCCGACAGCGATTACGCAAAGAAATTCGAAGCGGAAGAACGCATCGGCCATCTCGCGGGCTTCTTCTCCATTCTGGCGATATTCATCAGTTGCCTGGGATTGTTCGGACTGAGTTCATTCGTGGCGGAACAACGCACGAAGGAAATTGGTATCCGTAAGGTGATCGGTGCGTCCGTATTCAATCTATGGAGAATGCTATCGAGGGAATTTGTGCTACTCGTCATCATTTCCTGTCTGATAGCAGTGCCTGTCGCATATTATTATCTCAATGGATGGTTGCAGAAGTATGAATACCGGGCACAACTTTCGTGGTGGATCTTTGGCGCAGCCAGCGTGGGAGCTCTTTTCATCACGCTCCTCACCGTGAGTCTTCAATCGATCAAAGCGGCCATGGCCAATCCGGTGAAGTCGCTAAGGGCGGAATAGCTTGACTAAAGACGATCGCAGAAATACTCAATAATTAATATTAAATAGTCAATACTCAAAGGGCCTTGCTTCTATTGACGGCTAACGGTAGAGTGTCTCAATTCACGATTGTGCCCGCATCGCCTGCGCGCAGTTTCGGCGAGCAAGACCGGAGCCTTAGCGCAGGAGGGTTGACGACTCACGATTCACGATTCACGCATGCATTCTTAATTTAAAAATAATCTTCCATTAACTCCCCAATTATTTATAGATCCTATTTTGGCGCCGGGAACTTAAACTCCCACCCAAATCATGGCATTCAAATACAAGGGACTTATCGCCCTCCTCTTTTCCATTACCCTCTTCTCCTTCTCCCGGGTAGTAAAACCCAAACTTATCGGACATCGCGGGGGCGTCATCGATAGCACCAATGCCGAGAACAGCTTGCAGGCGCTGAAAGATGCCTATAAAAAAGGGTACTACATGGTTGAGATCGATGTCCGTCTCAGCAGCGACCGGCAACTGGTCACAAATCATGACAACCATTTCTCCAAATATTTCAATAACCCCGCAAAGGTTGCCGACCTTAGCTGGGACAACATGCGCGTTCTTCGCAATAACAAAGACGACGGCCATCCCCTGCTCTTCGAAGAAGTATTACAATATTGCAAGGGAAAAATGCAGATCATGATCGATAATAAGATCATGGGAAATGACACGGCCAGTTTTCATCACATCAAAACATTATTGAATAAATATGGTTTGTTGTCAAAGGCCATGTTCATCGGCACTGAAGAAACAAGGGCTTACTTTTATGGAGCGGCCGCCTGCGGTTATAGCCGGGCGGACCTGGAAAAACAAATGAACAAACCGCGTTTCGATCCATCCAAGGTATTCCTGTTTGATCATGGGAATGTGCTGGTGGAGGATGATATTCGTTGGGCCGATCAACACAAGATCACGGTGGTGCCCTCCATCAATAAGTTTCATTACACTGCGGAACCATTCATGGACGGCGCCCGGCGGGACATCGGCAATCTCCGTAAATGGGGAGTGGAATATTTCCAGATCGATTCCGAGTACGATATCTTTCTTCATTGATACCTATTAAACCAGACCAATATGTCATTTGACAAAAGAATTTCCCTGCTCGCATTCTCTTTCCTGATCCTTACAATGAAGGCCTTGCCGCAAATACCTAAAAAAGGCGATCCCTTTCCCCCATGGCAGAAGGGCTATCTCGATCTGCATCACATCAATACAGGAAGAGGCAGTTCTGCCTATTACGTTTTCCCCGACGGTACCACTCTTCTTTTCGATGCGGGAGAAGAGGATCCCACAGACGCACGCACGCTCTCGCCAAGAAACTCCA
>DATHKS010000249.1:0-11085 GCA_035488975.1 Chitinophagaceae bacterium
TACATCGGGTTCCGTCTTGAAGCCGGCAATGAGCAGTTTGAAACCCGTCTGCTTTGCATCGTTCATATCACGATACCAGATCTCCGTGCCGCTTGTTCCTTCCGCAATAGTGAGAATGAGGAAGCGTCCGTCTTCCGTGAGAGCCGCGCTATAGTAACGCAACGCGTGCTGCTTATCCTCGTAAATGAGTTGATCCTCCGATTGAGCGGTTCCGAGTTTGTGATAAAATACTTTATTGAACTCGTTCGCCTTGCTCATCTTCGATTGCTCATCCGGTTTGTCATAGCCACTATAGTAGAATCCATCATCCTTGTTCCAACTATACCCGCTGAACTTCGACCATTCTATTTTATCGGTAAGTAATTTTTTGGTCGCCGTCTCCATCACGAATACCTCCTGCCAGTCGCTCCCCGCCACTGCGATCGAATAGGCGAGGTATTTTCCACTCTTGCTGAATTCGAGTCCGCCGAGAGCGGCGACGCCTTCCTTATTGAGTGTATTCGGGTTAAGGAACTCCTCGGGCGTGCCATCAAGCCCCAGCTGGCTGTACATGATCGATTGGTTCTGTAAACCATCGTTCTTAAAGAAATAATAGCGGTCGGCCTTCTTGAAAGGCGATGAATATTTTGGATAGTTCCATAGTTGCTCCAGGCGCTTCTTCACCTTATCGCGAAAGGGGATCGTTGCCAGGTATCCGAAGGTGACCTTATTCTGTTCCTTCACCCATTCCTTTGTATCGGTGGCATGATCGTCTTCCAGCCAGCGGTAAGGGTCTTCCACTTTGATTCCATGGTAGTCGTCTGTCACAGTGGTCTTCTTCGTTTGGGGATATTGCAATTGCGCGTGCGCGGCTATTGTACTTGACATAAGCAGTAAAGAAAGGAGTTTCTTCATATAAAATGGTTTGGAATTTTAAAGTTAGCGAATTGTAAACGTGAATTGTGAATCGTCAATCGTCAATCGTCAATCGTGAATAGCGGCAGCTCGACAAAGGCCTATAACACGATGATCCTGACTGGAAGCTCATAAATGAGGCTTCAATTCACGATTGACGATTCACGATTGACGATTCACGATTCACGTCCTAATTCCCTATTCCCTGATATCTTACAACCACGCGTAACTACCGCCTGTTCGTATGAAAATGTCTGGTACTATGTCGCTTACACACTTAATGCGCACAAAACCTTATTTTTGAGGCGCTGGAAATGGATTTTTTTTAAGACTTCCCACATTCAGGCAGCTACTATTCATAAAATCAGACATTTACTACCCTTAATGGCAAAAAAAGTTACAAAGATTGGAGTTCTTACTTCGGGCGGAGACGCGCCTGGAATGAATGCGGCGATCAGAGCGGTTGTCCGGACCGCTATCTACAACGGGATTGAAGTTTTCGGGATCATGCGCGGCTACCAGGGAATGATCGATGACGATATCGTGAAGATGGAATCCAAATCCGTGGCCAACATCATTCAACGTGGCGGGACCATTTTGAAAACGGCCAGGTGCAAGGAATTCTTCGACGCCGCCGGCCGTAAGAAGGCCTATTCTAATTTGAAAAAAAGAGGCATCAACGGGCTGGTCATCATCGGCGGCGACGGATCATTCCGCGGCGCCGTGAAGCTTAGCCAGGAGTGCAACATACCCTGTATCGGGCTCGCAGGAACGATCGACAAGGATATTCATGGAAGCGACTTCACCATCGGCTTCGATACCGCGGTGAATACTGCTGTGCGCGCCATAGATAAGATCCGGGACACCATGGATGCCCACGACAGGATCTTCATCATCGAGGTAATGGGTCGTGACGCGGGCTATATCGCCCTCCATAGCGGTATCGCAACGGGCGCGGAAAACATTCTCATTCCGGAACGAAAGACAGATATCGACGATATCATCCGCTCGTTGAAGGAAAAGGAACGCCGGAAGAAACTGGTGAACCTCATCGTAGTGGCGGAAGGCGATGGCTTCGGCGGCGCGAATGAGGTACAGAAAGTACTGGAGAAAAATCTTCCCAATGCCGAAATAAGGGTCGCCATACTCGGGCATATACAACGGGGTGGATCACCCACCTGTATCGACAGGCTGATAGCAAGCCGGATGGGATACCATGCAGTAGAGAGCCTGATGGAAGGACGCCACAATGTGTTCGTTGGTATCCACAATAATAAAATGCATTACATCCCATTGGAACAAGCCGTCAAGAACAAAGGCAATATCAGCGAAGAATGGATGAAGATCGTCAAGATACTGGCGTCATAACACCGTGCTGAACGTATAGATGCAGTTGCTCCGCGCAGAAGATCGAAACACTGATTGTAGTATAACCGGCGGGATGAACGGGTTTCGGCCCAGGACTATCCTGCCCAGATTAAATGAATCCAACTAAAATTCCCCATAACAAAATCATGGCAAAAAAAGCAGAAAAGTATTTCCACACAGACATGGACAAGAACGCCGGTTTGGCGCATACTTTTCACAAGACCAAGATCGTTGCTACTGTAGGCCCGGCCTGCGATACCTACGACAAACTGCTGGAACTGGTAAAGGCCGGGGTAAATGTTTTCAGGTTGAATTTCTCCCATGGCACCCACGAAAATAAAGCAGAGGTCATCGCCCATATCAGGCGCATCAATAAAACTGAACCCTATAACATATCCATCCTCGGCGATCTGCAGGGTCCGAAACTTCGCGTCGGGGAGATCGAGAATGGCGCACTTAAGATATCGCCGGGTGATATTCTCACCTTTACCTCCAAGGAAAAGGTAATAGGCAACATGGAGCGCATCTATATTTCCTACCCTAACCTGCACAATGACGTGAAGGTTGGCGAGAAGATAATGATCGACGATGGTAAGCTCGAAGTAGTGGTGACCGAGATCACGGCAGCCGGCGATGTAAAGGTTGCCGTCACCTACGGCGGTATGCTGCTGCCGAAGAAGGGTGTGAACCTTCCCGATACGGCCATATCCCTTCCTGCCATGACCGTTAAGGATATCGAAGACTTCGAATTCATCGTGCAGCAGGAGCTCGATTGGGTAGCGCTTTCCTTCGTACGTAAGGCGGAAGATATCGTTGACCTGAAGAAACGTGTGACGGATAAGAAGAGTTCGGTGAAAGTGATGGCTAAGATAGAGATGCCATCCGCTCTCGCCGATCTGCGAAATATCATTGTTGAATCGGATGCAGTGATGGTGGCGCGTGGCGACCTCGGCGTCGAATTGCCGGTAGAGAAAGTTCCCATGGCCCAGCGCGATATCATCCGCAAATGCATTCACCGCGGCAAGCCGGTGATCGTGGCCACACAGATGATGGAAAGCATGATCGACCGCGTGAAGCCGAACAGGAGTGAGATATCAGATGTGGCCAACGCAGTATTGGAAGGCGCCGATGCAGTGATGCTGAGTGCCGAGACCGCCACCGGTAACCATCCTCCCCTGGTTGTGGAGACCATGCGCAAGATCATTCTTGAAGTAGAGCGCACGGAGTACAGGTATGATCGCGAGACCGATCTTCAGCCACTGGCGCATTCGCCCTCATTCCTGAGCGATGCCATTTGTTATAATGCCTGCAAGATAGCCAGCGATATTGCTGCCAATGCCCTCGTAGGCATGACGCAGAGCGGCTATACCGCCTTCATGCTAAGCAGCTACCGGCCAAAGTCGCCCCTCTATATTTTTACAAAGAAAAAATCCCTGGTCAACCAGCTAAGTCTCAGCTGGGGCGTTCGCGCCTTCTACTATGATGAAGAGGATAGCCTGGATGATATCATCTTCGACCAGATCGCGATCCTGAAGGAAAGAGGATTCGTTAAATCGGGAGATACGATCGTAAATACGGGTAGTACGCCTGTTGCGCAGCATCTGCCGACGAATGTGTTGAAGATTACGAAAATCGAATAAGAATAATTAGCCAATGTGCCAATTGGTAAATGTGCCAATTGAGCGTGCTCCGACACGAAATGCCTTTACTGATTAGGATCATTGGCACATTGGCTAATTTTCTAATTGGGTAATTATATTCTTACAGCTTCCTCAACTTCACATTCCTATACCACACATTATTCCCATGATCCTGTAAGGCAATACGCCCCTTCTTGAATGTGCCGAATTCTTTCATCTTTTTGAACTTGCTGCCGGCGATCAGTTTCTTCCAGTTATCATCCCACATCGTAGTTGATACCACGTTGGTGCCGTTCAGGAAAAGATCCAGTTTGCCATTCTCTACCTTGATCTCTGCCGAGTTCCATTCCAGTGCAGGCTTCACCGTTTCCTTCGAAGAAGAAATCAGATCGTAAAGATCGCCCGCCCTGTGCTTGATGATCTTCGAATCAGGATGCCTTTCATTATCCAGCACCTGCATCTCCGGACCTGTCAGATAGGTCTGGTCATATTTCGCGCTATCCTCATGCAAAAGGAAGATGAGGCCGCTATTGCCGGATGTATCGATCTTCCAGTCATATTTAAGGTCGAAGTTCTCATACTCGCTGTCTGTAACAATATCACGGCTTCCGTTACCAACCTTCTTGTTGGACGCATCCAGGCGGATAGCTCCATCCTCTACCTTCCAGGCGGGATCAACGGGCCTGTTGCCATAGAGATGCCAACCTGCGGTTGAAACGCCGTCGAATAGCAATTCCCATCCATCCTTCTTCTCCTGGTCAGTTAAGCTATTTTGTTGTGGGCCTGATATTGTCGTTTGTGTTGTAGCGGCAGAGTCCTCTTTCTTCGTATCCGTGCCAGCTTCGTTGTTACAACTCGCAAGGGCAATGACCGAAGAAGCAAGTAAGATCGTTTTGAACATCGTTGATTATTTAGTTTTTAATAAGAGAATGTATTTTACCATCGTCTCGGCATCCGCCTCCGAAACGGTTGGATGCGCCGTCATCGGGATCTGTCCCCATACGCCGGTACCACCCTTGATGATCTTGTCGGCCAGTTTGGGAATTATGCCGGGAGCTTCCGGGGCATACTTGTCGGCTACCTCGCGGTAGCTGGGACCCGTCAGCTTATCGTCCACCTTGTGACAGGTAAGGCAATCGCTTTTCGCAATGAGGTCGAGGCCTGCAGCATAGTCGGGGTTATCCGTGATCGAGACTTCTGCTTTCTTCTCTTCTGCGGGCGTTTTTTCGGCGGGCTTGTCGTTGTTGTTACCGCAAGCTGCAAGGGCAGCCATAACGATACACGTAATGAAGATTCTTTTCATGATATCTGTTGTTAGGTATGTAAAAGTATTAACTCAGTCCCAGAATAGAACGATTAAATGCTTCATCCGCCTGCACACCCGCAAAATCGTCGAAGGCCTTATCCGTCACCCGGATAATATGATCCTGTATGAAGATCGCTCCTTCCTTCGCGCCGTCCTCGGGATGCTTCAGACAGCACTCCCATTCCATTACCGCCCAGCCTTTGAAATCGTATTCGGTCAGTTTGCTGAAGATCCGCTTGAAGTCCACCTGTCCATCACCCGGTGAGCGGTAGCGTCCCGCCCTGTGGAGCCAGCTCTGGTATCCACCGAATGTGCCCTGTTTCCCCGTAGGATTGAACTCCGCGTCCTTGACATGGAAGGCCCGGATGCGCTCGTGATAGAAGTCTATGTATTGTACATAGTCGAGTTGCTGCAACACGAAATGAGATGGATCATACAACAGGCATGCACGCGGATGGTTATTTACTTTTTCGAGGAACATCTCATAGGTAACTCCATCGAAGAGATCCTCACCGGGATGTATCTCGTAACAAACATCCACGCCGCATTCATCGAAATAATCGAGGATTGGCAACCAGCGTTTGGCGAGTTCCTTAAAGCCTTCTTCTACCAATCCCGCGGGCCGCTGAGGCCACGGATGAAATGTATGCCAGAGCAATGCGCCACTGAAAGTAGGGTGAGCATTGAGACCCAGATTTTGCGAGGCCTTGGCGCCGTATCTTAATTGTTGTACTGCCCATTCCGTCCTTGCCTTCGAATTCTTCTTCACGGCATCGGGTGCAAATGCATCGAACAGGTCGTCATACGCAGGATGCACGGCAACGAGCTGCCCCTGCAGGTGCGTGGATAGTTCCGTGATCTCGAGGCCCGCCTCTTCCACTATGCCCTTTATCTCGTCTGCATAGGTCTTGCTTTCGGCGGCCTTCTTCAGATCGATGCAGCGCGGATCCCAGGTTGGGATCTGAACTCCCTTGAAGCCTAATCCTTCGGCCCAGAGACAGAGTGATTTCAGGTTATTGAAAGGTGGTTGATCACCAAGAAACTGGGCGAGAAAGATACCGGGGCCTTTGATTGTAGTCATTTCGAAATGATTTCGCGCAACGCCGCGGCGACGTAGCGCGTGTTTTAGAATTAGATCAGGCATTAAAGGTTATTCGCGATCCCTTTACTACCATCCTTTAAATATTTAAGATCAAAACTGGTAAGCGATCCCGTGTTCAACAATCGCCTGTGCAGCGGCACCGCAAACGCTACACCAGGAGATCACTCCACTTCACATCACTTCCCCCACTCTTCACCACACTCTCAATGAAGGCCATCCCCCTGATACCCTCTTCAACGCCGGGAAAATCGAGCCATTCTGCTTCGGGTTGTCTCCCTTCGAGTTTAGCTCTTACCGTCAGTGAAAAGTTTCTGTAGAGGTTTGCAAAGGCCTCGAGATAACCCTCTGGGTGACCCGCGGGAGTCCGGCAATTATGTTTGGCAAATGAATTCAAATATCCTGAGCCGGCCCTGTATGTTTCTGCAGGTTTGTCGAGCCATTTTATCAATAGTGAATTGGCATCCTCCTGCTTCCATTCCAAACCTCCTTTCTCTCCGTACACTCTTATCTTGATATTGTTCTCTTCGCCTGCGGCAACCTGTGTTGCCATCAGTACGCCAGTGGCGCCGCTGCCGAAGCGAAGAAAGACAGCGCCATCGTCGTCCAGCATTCTTCCTTCCACTACCTTATTGAGGTCGGCGCAGATCTTAGTGACGGTTTCACCCGTCACATACTCCGCCATATTGAATGCGTGTGTACCAATGTCCCCCATGGCACCGGCAGCGCCGCTACGTTTGGGATCCGTGCGCCATGAGGCCTGCGCATTTCCTTCCCTCTCCAGCAAGGTACTGAGCCATCCCTGAGGATACTCAACATACACCTTCCTCACCTTACCGAAAATACCACTCCTGATCATCTGCCTCGCCTGCTTGATCATCGGGTAGCCGGTATAGGTATGCGTAAGCAATAGCGTGAGGCCGGTCTGGTTGAGCTTTTCCTTCAGCTTCTTCGCTTCGTCGAGGGAGAAGGTTATAGGCTTCTCGACAACCACGTTAAAACCCTTATCGAGCGCCATCATCGCCGGATCGAAATGTAAAAAATTCGGCGTAACGATCGTGACGAAGTCGATGCGCCTATCGGCGGGCATGGTCGCCTCTTTTTCCAACATCACTTTATAATCAGTGTAGATGCGGTCTTCGGCAAGGAACAGCGACTGACCAGAATCCTTTGCGATCTCCGCATTTACACTCAATGCACCCGCAACTAGTTCAACCTGGCCGTCCATGTTCATGGCTAAGCGATGAATAGCCCCAATGAATGCATCCTTGCCGCCACCGATCATGGCCATTCTTAATTTTCGGTTTAACATATCAATCGTTTGTGGTATGATTTTGCAAATTTAAAAAATCGATGATCCGTCTGAAAAGTGTGTTTAAAAATAGTACATTTAGCTTTTACAACCATCTTAATTTCAAATCTAACGACATGCAAGCTGTAAACAGAAAACAACTCTTTGTAGGCAGTTGCCTGGCACTATTGGTGACGTCGCTTTCCTTCGGCATACGTGCAGGCATCCTCGGCCGGTTGGGTGTTCAATTCGGATTGGATAAGTCCGAACTGGCGACTATCACCGCCACTGCATTCTGGGGTTTTCCCCTGGCAGTAATATTGGGTGGCATGGTCGTGGACATCATCGGCATGAAAAGATTACTCGTTTATGCCTTCATCCTTCACCTCGCGGGAATAGTACTGACGATCTTCGCAGGAAGTTTTTCGAATCCTTTCTGGGCACTCTTCATCTCCACTCTTTTAATAGGCATTGCCAATGGCACCGTAGAGGCAGCGTGCAATCCTTTGGTCACAGCCTTATTTCCCGAAAATAAGACCACCAAGCTTAATCACTTCCACCTGTGGTTTCCCGGTGGTATCGTTATCGGTTCGCTGCTCGTGTTGAAGTTTGACGATCTCTTCGGCACCGGCGACTGGGTCTGGCAACTGGAAGTCGCCATGATGATCATTCCGACACTTATCTATGGATTGATCTTCAGCCGGCAGAAATTCCCGCTTACGGAGAGGGTCTCCAGCGGTGTATCGAGTCGAGAAATGTACAGGTCGCTGGTCAACCCGCTTTTCATATTCATGATCCTTTGCATGTTCGGTACGGCTATCACTGAATTATTTACCACGCAGTGGGTCGGTGTATTGTTGAAAAATGTAACGGAGAATTCAATCCTAATACTTACGACCACTACGGGAATCATGGTGATCGGCAGGGCCTTTGCCGGCCCCATAGTTCATCGCCTTGCACCACAGGGTGTGCTTCTTGCATCTGCAGTGGTGGCTGCCCTCGGGCTCTACCTGCTGGGCAACAGCAGTGGCAACATGATCTTTGTGGGCGCATTGGTCTTCGGCATTGGCGTCTGCTATTTCTGGCCTACCATGATCGGCTTCGTGGCGGAGACCCTTCCAAAAACAGGTGCCGTTGGCATCAATCTCATGGGCGGGGCGGGCATGTTCGCCGTCTCACTCTACACGATCGTGATGGGAGGAGTATATGATAATCTCATTGCAAAACAGCTTCCCGCGGGCGCCGATGTGAAATTGTATAATTCACCCGACGCCACCGCTCAAATGAAAACTGCACTGGATGAGGCAAACAGGGCTGCAGGTCCCGAGATCATCAATACAACGCTGGTGATACCGCTTATCCTCATCGTGGCATTTGCCGCGCTGTACTTTTATATGCGTAACCGGAAAAAACCGGCGCTCCAAACCGCATGATCCGTAACTTAGTATAACAGGTTCTGATTTAAATATGAAAATATCTATCCGCATCCAGCTCTCAGCCATGATGTTCATGGAGTTCTTCATTTGGGGTGGCTGGTTCGTTACGCTCGGCACATTTCTCTCTAAAAATCTCCAGAGTACGGGAGCCGAGAGTGCGCGTGTCTTTTCCACTCAGTCCTGGGGCGCTATCATTGCACCCTTCATCATCGGTCTCATTGCAGACAGGTATATCAATGCGGAGAAAATACTCGGGGCATTGCATATAATTGGCGCGGCATTGCTGTACCAACTCTACCGGTCAGACGATATAAGTACATTTTATCCTTATGTGCTTGCCTATATGATCCTCTACATGCCCACCATCGCATTGGTGAACTCCGTTTCCTTCAATCAACTGAAGGACCCGGAGAAAGAATTTTCCAATATCAGGGTATGGGGAACTATCGGCTGGATAGTCGCGGGGCTGCTGATCAGCTTTCTATTCCATTGGGATAGCGACGAGAATATGAGCAAGGGACTCCTCCGGAATACCTTCCTTATGTCATCCATCGTCTCGCTGGTTCTCGGGCTGTTCAGTTTCACCTTGCCGAAGACACCCCCGAAGAAACGTGGCTCGGAAAAGATCAGCCTCCGGGAAATACTCGGCCTCGATGCGCTGATGCTGTTGAAATCGAAAAACTTTCTCCTCTTCTTCTTTGCATCCATTCTCATTTGCATTCCCCTCGCCTTCTACTACCAGGTGACGAATGATTTCCTTTCGAATATCGGTGTAACGAATCCCACAGGGAAGATGACCATCGGCCAGATATCCGAGGTACTTTTCCTGTTGTTGTTGCCTGTATTTTTCAAGCGGTTCGGGTTCAAGAAGACCATCCTCATCGGGATGCTCGCCTGGGCGCTGCGTTATGCGCTGTTTGCCTTCGGCAATGCGAGCGACCTGAGCTTCATGCTCATCATCGGCATTGCGCTTCATGGGGTTTGCTATGATTTCTTTTTCGTCTCCGGGTATATCTATACGAATTCGAAGGCCGGGGAAAAATATAAGAGCGCCGCACAGGGACTCATCACGCTCGCTACCTATGGAGTAGGCATGCTGATCGGCTTCTGGATAGCGGGCATGATCACCGATGCCTATAAGATAGCGGATAAACAATATGACTATAAAATGATATGGCTGATACCATCGATCATTGCGGGAGCTATTTTCCTCTTATTTGCTTTATTCTTCAAGGAAGAGAAAAAACAAATTTGAGGCAGGATGGCGTTATAGTCTCCTTTTCGTAACTTGTAAGGCTTGTTTTATATGAGTAATCAAACTTCCCGCCGTAACGTGATAAAGCAATTGGCTACCGGTTCACTCGCTGCAGCCGCTCTGTCACCCTTGAACGTATTCGCTACCGACCCGGACCGTAATATGAACGATCGATCAAAACTCAAAGGAAATATCAATCATTCGGTCTGCCAGTGGACCTATAACTTCCTGCCGCTCGAGCAACTTTGTATAGAGGCGAAGAAGATCGGGATACCGGCCATCGATCTCATTGCGCCGAAAGATTGGCCAATGCTGCAGAAATACGGGCTTTATTCTTCCATGTGCTATATCGCCGGTAAGGTGAGTCTCACGGAAGGATGGAACAATAAGAAATTTCACGAGAGCCTCATCAAGGATTTCTCCGAGACCATTCCCCTGATGGCGAAGGCAGGCTATAAGGACCTCATTTGTTTCAGTGGCAGCCGCAATGGACTCGACGATGAAACGGGACTGAAGAATTGCGCGGAAGGATTGAAACAGGTGCTTTCCCTCGCCGAGAAGAATGGCGTAACGCTGCAGATGGAATTGCTGAACAGCAAGATCGATCACAAGGATTATCAGTGCGACCGCACGCCCTGGGGCGTTGAACTGTGCAAGCGTATCGGGTCGCCAAACTTCAAACTGCTCTATGATATCTATCATATGCAGATCGACGAAGGCGATGTGATCCGTACCATCCGCGACAATCACGATTATATCGGGCACTATCATACCGCCGGCGTGCCCGGCCGGCACG
>DATHKS010000250.1:0-3049 GCA_035488975.1 Chitinophagaceae bacterium
CCTGATGATCGAGGAACCCGGGAATTTTGCGGAAGAGTTCAAGAAGGCCGGTGCCGATCACCTCATCGTGCATATCGAAGCCTGCCCGCACCTTCACCGGAATATCCAGCAGATAAAGTCGCTCGGCATGAAGGCTGGAATTGCCATCAATCCCCACACACCCATCTCGGACCTCACCGATACACTGTATGAAGCAGACCTGGTATGCCTGATGAGTGTGAACCCCGGCTTCGGCGGCCAGCACTACATCGCCCATTCTACCGAAAAAATAAAACAACTCCGCAAACTGATCGATGAGAGCGGGCTGAAGACGTTGATAGAAGTCGATGGCGGCGTCACCCTGGAGAATGCAGCCGCCATCATGGCGGCAGGCGCCGATGTGTTGGTGGCAGGCAACACGATCTTTAAATCGAAGGATCCCAGGGATACGATCGCACGGTTGAAAAAGCTGTAAAACAATTTGTATCTTACTTCCCACTCTCTTATGAAACTAACTGCCCGTCAAATACTCCTGACCTCTGTTACGTTGTTGCTATCGCTGCTTGCCTTTTCACAAAAAAAGTCGGCCTACGTTTCGGGCAGAGTCATCGACGAGAATGAGAACCCGCTGTCCAATGTCTCCGTGGTGATGCTTGGAAGACAGACAGGGATCATGAGCAATGATACGGGCTACTTCCGGATGAAGGTCCCGGCCGATAAAGCCTTCGCCATCGTCTTCACCTACACCGGCCACCAGAACGAGCAGAAGAATTTCCTCCTAAATGAAAATGAAGAAGAATACATAACGGTAAGACTCGAACGCGGCGCTAACACTCTCACGGAAGTCATCGTTACCGATCAGCGCGACAGGAAGGAGGCAGGCCTCATCCGTCCGAATCCAAAAAGCATCATCAATCTTCCCTCTGTTACCACCGGCGTCGAAAGCCTCATCAAGGTATTCGTGGGCTCCAACAATGAATTGACCTCCCAGTATTCCGTCCGCGGCGGCAGCTACGACGAGAACCTTATCTATGTAAACGACTTCGAAGTGTTCCGCCCCTACCTCGTTCGCAACGGTCAGCAGGAAGGCCTTAGCTTCATCAACCCTGAAATGGTGCGCAACATCAATTTCTACAATGGCGGTTTCCAGGCGAAGTATGGCGACAAGATGAGCAGCGTGCTCGATATCCAATATAAGAAACCAAAACGCTTCGGCGGATCGGCCTATGTAGGCATACTCGAACAGGGCTTTCACCTGGAGGGGATCACGGCGCACGATAAGCTCAGTTATATCATCGGCGTGCGGAATCGAAGCAACAGGAATCTTCTTAGCCGCCAGGAAACACAGGGAAATTATGTTCCGTCCTCGGCGGATGTACAGGCATTGATCAATTACCAATTCAATAAGAAATGGCAGGGCGAATTCTTCGGTAACCTGTCACAGACGAAATTCTCGCTGAATCCCGAATTCAGCCAGCTGACCACATCGGTATTCTCTCCTTTCTTCACCGCGAACCTCGGGCTGGACATCTTCTTCGATGGACAGGAGAAGGATCAATATCAAACCAATATGCTGGGGGTTTCGGTGACCAACCAGGCCAGCCGTAAATTGCGGCTGAAGTGGATGGCATCGAGGTTCGAGAATGACGAAAGGGAAAATGTCGATATCTCCGGGGCTTATCTTTTCGGGGAACGGGACTTCGATAAGAGCAAGCCCACCTTCGGCACCATCGTCAATCCGCTTGGCGCCGGCGTATTTCAGAATTATTCCCGTAACAGGCTCGACATTGTCAACTATAATATTTCACATAAAGGAAATTATGATCAGGGGAAGCATGCCTTTCAATGGGGAGCGGCCTATGACAGGACATCCATTTCAGACAGGCTGAACGAATGGGAACTACAGGACTCCGCGGGCTATTCATTGCCCTTCAATCCTGACCAACTGCAA
The DNA here is from genome assembly GCA_035488975.1 of Chitinophagaceae bacterium. Taxonomy (GTDB): domain Bacteria; phylum Bacteroidota; class Bacteroidia; order Chitinophagales; family Chitinophagaceae; genus DATHKS01. Next base: position 1,931 of record DATHKS010000250.1, read on the forward strand.
TTGAGCAGCGTGGTGAAGTCAAGTGCGGATCTCGACATCGATAAATTCTCCGGCTACCTGCAGGACAATATTCTCCTCGGCGACTCTTCCCATTCATTTACCCTGACTGGCGGTGTGCGTTTCAACTACAACTCATTAAACAAGGAATTCCTTGTCTCGCCACGTGTAGGTGCGAGTTGGAAACCGAATTGGAAGCGGGATATCATCTTCCGTGCCGCCGCGGGCGTGTACGATCAGCCTCCCTTCTATCGCGAGCTGCGCCGGTATGATGGAAGTCTGAATACCGAGCTGAAGTCGCAAAAGAGTTTGCAGGGTGTGATTGGCTTCGATTATAATTTCTCCGGCTGGGGCAGACCGATGCGGTGGACCACGGAGGCTTACTATAAATATATGACCGACGTTGTACCCTATGATGTCGATAATGTGCGGGTGCGGTATTTCGGAGAAAACAGTGCACGTGCGTATGCGGAAGGGATCGAGATGCGGCTCTTCGGCGAGTTGGTGAAAGATGCAGAGAGTTGGATAAGCCTCGGCATCATGAACTCGAAGGAAGATATCAAAGGCGATACCTATAAAGATTATACGCTGAACGATCAGAATCAACCCATCGATAGCGTAACGAAGGAAAAAGGATGGGTGCGGCGACCAACAGACAGGAGGATCACGTTCGGTATGTATTTCCAGGACTACCTCGCTACGAACAAGAACCTGAAGATGTTCCTGAATCTATTGTATGGAAGCAATCTTCCCTATAATATTCCAAACAATGTAAAATACCGCAATGGATTGGAGATACCTGCCTACATCCGGGTAGATATAGGCTTCAGTGCATTGTTACTCGATAGCGACCGCAGCAAGCGACGCAGTCATAGTCCCTTCCTGGGCTTCGACAATATCTGGGCGAGCCTTGAAGTATTCAACCTGATCGACCGCGACAATACGATCTCCTATTTATTGATCAAGGATTTCTCCAATACAACCTACGCAATGCCACAGCGGCTTACACCGCGACTGCTGAATTTCAAGATTATTGGAAGATGGTAGAAATGGGGAATTGATTATTATCCAAAGGCCCCCTTGGGAATATCTATTCGTTGGTTGTTGAATATTGTTTTAAAT
>DATHKS010000251.1:0-8306 GCA_035488975.1 Chitinophagaceae bacterium
TCAAAACAGAATGAATTTCTGCAACGCTTTCGGCTTTCAGGATCTCACTAATAGGAACCTGGGTTAGCTGAAGACATTCCTTCAGCAACAATATATCGCCCGGATCATCATCTACTACCAGCAATGTCAGTGGCTTTTCAGTTCTTAACATACAGATCGGTATCTATTTTCTTTTATTTGAATTCTTTTTATGTATTCACAATCACATGCCGTCAATAATCTCGTACACCTTTTCCAGGTCGTAGTATTTGTCAAAGAAAAAATCGACGCCCAGAGATCGGTAATAGTCCTGGATATAATTACTCGTTTGGGTAAATAAAACGATGACCCGGCTTTTCTCACTGACAATCTTTATTTCTTTCAATAATTGCAACGACTCATTTCCAGGGAAATCGTTGTCCACCACAACGATATCATACTTATTCTCTTTAAGTAGCTTTTGCGCTTCTTCATAGAATAGAGCTCTATGAATACTCGAAATATTCCGTACTTCTGACAGACCTTCGGTCATTCTTTCAGTTACCAGCATGGAACCATCTACTACTAATATCAGCATTGATTTGATTTGGATCACAAAGAACTACCCATCCCGCCAGACATAAAATAGCAGGAACCGGCTCCTTTGGGTAGAAGTAAGGAGGCCATTTTGAGTAGTAGTTATACTACCCTGGCCTGGGGAAGATAAAATGATGAATAGTCTATAACTCTATATCAGAAATGATATGATGGACAATTGCATACCGGGTTAATTCAGAATTCGTGGATAAGTCAAGCTTTTGCATGATCCTGCTGCGGTGTGTGCTTACTGTGGTTAAGGCCAGTGACTGCATTTCGGCGATCTGTGTAAGGGTTTTACCATTGGCCAGTAGTTTAAAAACCTCGAATTCCTTGTTTGTGAGTAGCTCGTGAGGTTTCTTGTCGGTAGCAATATGCAGTAATAATTTTTCTCCTATTTCGGGAGTGATGTATTTTCGCCCCAAAGAAATTCGCTCTATGGCTTTAATTAGCTCATAAGGGGCTACATTTTTATTCATGTACCCCGATGCGCCGGCCTTTAACACTCTTACCGCATATAGCTCCTCGGTATAAATGCTGAGAATCAGTACCGGTAGCTGAGGTTTTATCAGTTTAATTTTTTCTAGCGCTTCAAGTCCGTTTTTGCCGGGCATATCGAGATCAGATATCACCAGATCCCAGTCATACTGTGTCACTTCCTTAATGAGGGACTCGCCATCGCCCACTTCTTTTATTTCCACAGACGGGTATTCATCTTTAAGTATCTGAATAAGTCCTAGCCGTACAAAGCTGTGATCATCGGCTAAAATAATTCGCTTCATTTTATTCATGGTGTCTGGCCTTTGGAAGCTTTTCAATTCTAAATCTTTTTTCGCAATTCCGGTCCTATTTATCCCGGTACGGCAGGCTGGCAGTAATCTTTGTTCCTTTCCCCGGCGAAGAAACCAATTCAAATTTACCACCAAGGGAAAGCACCCGCTCTTTCATACCTAATATCCCAAATGATGTTGTGGTTTGGACCGATTCGATATCAAACCCTGTTCCATCATCTTCAATCACAAGTACAATACTCTTTTCAACAATCGTTATTGAATTTGAAACTTTTTTTGCATGGGAATGCCTGGTAATATTGGTCAATGCCTCCTGGCACACCCGGAAAATACAGGTTGCAATTTGCTCCGATACTATTATATCCTTCTCCGGAACTGTCAATTTAACAGGTATGCCTGTAGTTTCAGCAAATTGCTGACCCAGCCATTCGATACCTTCCAGTAAGCCATGATCATCTAAGATACGTGGTCTCAACTCGCTCAATATTCTTCTTATGGATTGATTGCTTCCATCCAGCAACGATATAATGTTTTTTAGTTTTCGCTTTATATCGATTGATTCGTCAGGCATTTTTTTATCGATCCAGGCCACATCCATTTTTATGGCAGTGAGCTGTTGCCCTAGTTCATCATGAATTTCCCTTGCGATATATCGTCGCTCTTCTTCCCGGATCTTCTGAAGGTGTTCAGTCAATCGTCTTATTTCCTCATAAGATTGCTGTAGCGTGTCTTCCGTCTTTTTTCTCTCCGTTACATTGAGCACTAACGATAATATGGTTATTACATCTCCATGTTCATCTCTCAAAACAGAATTATACCATTCACAGTAAATTATATTGCCGTCTTTGGTGTAATTGCGATTACGGCTTAAGTTCCTGTCAACTATTCCTTTCATCAATTGCTCGTTAATTTTATCTACTTCCGGTACATCTTCTATATAAATGATGGGAAAGCTGGGGTCGTACACATTCTTTCCGAGCGCTTCTGATGCCTTCCAGCCAAAAATCTCTTCGGCACGATTTGACCATCGTTTGACGAACAGATCTTTATCCAATTCAATAACCGCAAGTGGTGAGTTTTCGACATGGTAAGACAACCCTTGGTAAGCCAAACGCAATTCATCCTCCGCCTGTTTACTATCATGGATGTCGATGCATACTCCGTACCACTTGACCAAATTACCCAGCTCGTCGTGCGCGGGTGCGGAGCGAACCAGGAACCACCGGTATTCTCCATCAGCCCGGCGCAAGCGCATTTCATCCTCGTAAGCTTTCGCGGTGATCATGTGTTCAAGCCACTTCTCCATCGCAGCCGGAAAGTCTTCGGGGTGAATTATGCGATTCGGCTCTTCGAATGCATCCACGCCTGCATAATCCAGCCACCGTTGATTGGCGTAGTCAACGGTGCCATCGGGTCTAAAGGCCCATGCCATAATTGGGATTGTGTCGATGATAAGCCGGATGCGATCTTCATTTTGGCGTAATGCATCTTCGGCTTGTTTGCGCTCCGTGATGTCTATAGCCGTGCATATGATACATCTTTTCCCTTCATAATTAATAAGCCTGGCATTAAAATAAAAAGAGAGTTTTCTTCCGTCTTTCATGTGTGGAGAGGCTTCCGCATGAATAGCTCCCTTTTCAAACGCTTCTTCCATAAGGCTTTGAAGCGTTTTCCTATCATCCGTTTCGTCAAAAAAATCATTTACTGCATGAAGCGTCAGTAATTGGCTGGCGGTATAGCCTGAGACGAGTTCAGTATTTTTATTCCAACGTATGAACCGGAGATTTTCATCAAGTATCATAAACACTCCGGGAATACTGTCAATGATTTCGTTGGACAATTCCTTTTCCCGGATGATCAGGAGTTCTGCTTTTTTACGTTCTGCAATCTCATTACGTAATTCATTATTGGCTGATTCAAGTTCACGGGTTCGCTCAACAACCCTTTCCTCCAGCTCTTCATTGAGTTTCTTTATTTCGGCCTTTGCTTGTGTTAGCTCCGGCGACTCAATCACCTCCCATTCCCCTTGCCGTCTTGCTATTGCGAACTGGTGGGCATGTACAACATCGAGAATTTCCGTAGCTCCACTCTTCTCCAACGGATAGGTACATAGCACGATTATGGGCAGACCGCTAGTAATTTTATTCAGCTGTTTTTCGTAGGTGGAAAAATCTTGATGGTATTTTTCATTTAGCCAAAACGTATCGCCTGCAGCACGCATTCCATCGTACCCGAGAGCCAACGCCCTCTCAAGTTTGGCATGGAGGGTACTCATCACGCTCTCTGAATCAAATATAGTTTCTTCCAAATACCAATCAGGTCCGTTGAGGATTTCAATTTTCTGATCAATCAGGTACTGGGTAACACCGGGAAAAACCTGTGTCAGGGCTTCTTTAGCCTCTTCTGCTGTAATCAGGCCAGGGTTCGAAACCACCCATAGACAAAACTCTTTGTTTTCCAAACCCGCCTTGAAATAAGGGACCAGCATATCGAGCAGGTCCTGTTTCGTTTCATAGAAGTTACAGAAATGTGAGCCCCAGGGTATTTCTCCCAATACATCAATTCCGGATGCTCTTAGCTCTGGCATTTGTTGTAATTTAAAAGGTTCGAAATTTTTAAAATACAAGAGAATAAAACTTTAAAGAGCAATTTTATTTACTTTATGTCCGAGAGGAATAATTATTAAATTTTCAACATTCCACTTCAGTAAAATATAATGGCATATGTAATGTTGCGTTTCTTGTCCCTGTTATGTCATTCAGATTCATCGTTTCATGAATCAATAATAAAGGTAGAAAAACTATCGGGTTGTTGCCCGGAATCGTGAAACCAATTCCGGCCGATAGTCGCGGGAAGGAAATGTGAAGAACCGGTAAAGCTCCTGGTTGCCTCACGCAGGAAATCTTATCAGGCAATACCAGATAAAAAAAAGTCAGCCGAAGCTGACCTTGTTGACCCATATGGATTCGAACCATAAATGACTGAACCAAAATCAGTAGTGTTACCATTACACCATGGGTCAATCTCCTGGCAATGCCCGGAACCAATTTTTCAATTGGGAGTGCAAAAATAGGGCTTAAAGGGTTTTCCCCCAAATGGTTTTAAAAGAAATTATACCGGATAAATGGCCACTTTCCCCTCTTTTTCATCCCTTTCCTTCAATTCTTTTATTTTGTCCAAAGCTCCCGCCACCACATCGCACATGATGGTGTACAATGCCCCCTGTACCGGGTGGGCATAGATATATTCCAGGGCCTCGTTCTCGTTGGCGATCACCCTCGTGGGTAAAGCCGGGTTCACCTTCTCGATTCCCTCCTTCAACAGGGCGATGATCTCATCGGCCGTACGACCTCGCAGGTTCTTATCGCACCGGATGATGATCTCATCGAAGTAACCGGCCGAGATCTCACCCAATTCCCGGATGTCCTCATCGCGCCTGTCGCCCGTACCCGAAATGACGCCGATCTTCCTTGGATAGTCCAGTTTGCTGATGAAATCGCAAAGCAACCGCAGTCCATGCGGGTTGTGTGCAAAGTCGGCCAGCATGCTATAGTTCTTGAAATGAAAGAAATTCAACCGGCCCGGCGTCTGCGACGAAGACGGAATGAACGAGCCCAGCGCCGATCTTATATCCTCGATGGATATATCGCGGAACAGGTAGGTAGCCAATATGGCAGGCAGGCAGTTCTGGATATTGTGTACCGCCTTTCCTTCGTATGTCAGCGGGATATCCTTGACCGCCATCACGCGTATCTTCCAGGTGCCTTTCATGATACTCACGTAACCGTTTTCGAATACTGTGGCGAGACCACCTTTGGCGCAGTGTTTCTTTATTCTTGGGTTGTTCTCGTCCATGCTGAACAATGCAACGTTGCAGTCCAGTTCATCGCCCATCTTATATACGAGGTCGTCATCTGCATTCAGGATCGCATAGCCATGCGGAAAGACCGTCTCGGGCACCACCGCCTTCACCTTGGCCATCTGCTCGATCGTGTTGATGCCGCCCAGTCCCATGTGATCCGCCGCCACATTGGTGACGATCGCCACATCGCAATGCTGGAACGAGAGGCCGGACTTCAATATTCCCCCGCGCGCGCATTCGAGCACGGCAAAGTCGACGGTGGGATCCTTCAGCACGAAGGCCGAGCTCACCGGGCCGGTACAATCGCCCTTCATCATCATCTGGTTCTGGATGTACACGCCATCGGAAGTGGTATAGCCTACCTTCTTTCCCGCGCTCTTCGCTATATGAGCCGTCAGTCTTGTGGTTGTCGTCTTCCCGTTAGTACCCGTTATCGCGATGATGGGGATGCGGCCTGCACTTCCTTTCGGGAACAGCATATCGATCACTGGTTCTGCCGCATTCCTGGGAAGGCCTTCCGACGGTTCTATGTGCATCCGGAATCCAGGCGCGGCATTCACCTCCAGGATAGCTCCGCCATTCTCGCTCACCGGCGTGCGCAGATCAGCAGCCATGATGTCGATGCCGCAGATATCCAATCCTATGATCTTCGCGATGCGTTCGCACATGAAAATATTCGCAGGATGAATCTCGTCCGTTACATCTGTAGACGTTCCGCCTGTGGAGAGATTGGCGGTAGGCTTCAGCAAAACGAATTCTCCCTTTGCCGGGATACTTTCGGTGGTGTAACCCTTTTCATCCAACATTTTTTGGGTAAACTGGTCGATCGTGATCTGCGTCAGTACCTTTTCATGGCCGTATCCGCGCCTCGGATCCTTGTTTGTTTCTTCGATCAGCCACTGGATGGTATGTTTACCATCGCCGGTGACGGCGGCAGGAGTCCGCAATGCGGCACAGATGAACTTGTAATTGATGACCAGGCAGCGGAAGTCGACGCCCGCGATAAATTTCTCCACGATGGCGCTCCTTCCATAGTATTGCGCGGCGGCCAAGGCATGCACTGCCTGTTCCCAGGTCGTGATATTAGTGGTATTACCCTTTCCATGATTCCCATCGATCGGTTTTATCACGAGAGGGTAACCGAATTTTTCGATTGCTTCCTTCAATCCTTCTTCCGTTCGGATAACGGTGCCACGGGGAACCGGTATTTCTGCAGCCTCCAGTAATAGTTTAGTCTCTTCCTTGTCGCAGGCGATATCGACGGCGATGTTGCCGGTGGTTGACGCGATGGTTGCACGTATGCGTTTCTGATTCACGCCATAGCCGAGTTGCACAAGGCTTTGCTTATTCAACCGTATATAGGGAATGCCGCGCTTGGCGGCCTCTTCCACGAGGCAGCCGGTGGATGGCCCGAGGCGTGTATCCTCGCGGATCTCACGCAGGCGTTGAATGTCTTCGTCCAGGCTGTATTCCTTTCCTTCGATCAATGCCTCGGCGATCTGGACGGATGCGCGCGCAGCATAGACGCCGGCATCTTCCTCCATGTAATCGAAGACGACGTAATACACGCCTTCGCGTTCACCCGTACCGCGTGTCCGTCCGAAGCCGCAATCCATTCCGGCCAGTGTCTGCAATTCGAGCGAGATATGTTCGATCACGTGGCCCATCCAGGTGCCTTCATCCACGCGGCTGAAGAACCCGCCAGGCACGCCTTCACTACAGCGGTGATCATAGAGAGAGGGAAGTAATTTTTCGAGGCGCTGCCTGAATCCTTCAATGGAATTCGTGGGACGCTGCTCCAACTCCTCGAGGTCGAGTTTCATCTGTATCAGCTTGGGACGGCGCACACTCCAGTAATTCGGCCCACGCAGTACTTTTACTTCCAATATTCTCATAAGAGTATCTTTCTTGGAAGGTAGGAAACAATTTGGCAATTTGGTAATGAAGAGCTGTCTTGCTGTTCATTTTTCATTGGAGCGTGCTTACCTAAGGAGCACAACATCATTTTGACAACGTCAACATCTGTTTCTTGATCGCCTTACGCGGCTGTCCATACGTATTCAATAAAGGTGTCATCTGCGGTGCAGTAAGTGTGATCCTCTCTTTGATCTGATCACCCAGGAACGAGCTCTCCGGCGAACAGAATACATTATTGACGGTTATCTGTCCATCTACCCCGATCTCGTACTCGATCAGCACAGAATAGGTTCCACTCTTGATCTTCTTGGAGGTCAATACCTCAGTCCTCAGCGTACCCGTCAATGAATCGAGATATTCCTTCCATACTTTATTATTATCCTTCGGTCCGGCAACCGCGGCAACAGGGTCTATCGCGTTCGCTGTATCGATTGAGGTCGTCATGCCTGCCGCAGAATCCAGCGCAACGGCCTGACCGGTCAATCCCGCCGCCGAGGTATCCTTTACCAATTGCGCAGTCTTGATCTTTTGCAGTTCCACCGGCTTCTTCCTCGCGGTGTCGATCTTCGAGCTCAGGTCCTCTCCTTTCCTGATCACGGTGCCCGTATCGGTCTTTAGCTTTCCGCTATACAAGGTTTCTTTCAGCGACTGCGCATTTGCCGAAACGGCAATGACAAGTGTTGCAAGCAAAATACCTGTTTTCATTTTGATTAGTTTAATGATCCGGGCGATCTCCAACAATCCAAAGCCTGGAATTAAGACGAATGGAGGCATTCTTCCGTCTCACCGTCATACCGGCAAAAAAACAAATTATATTTTTCCGGTAAGATTAATGTCAAGTTCGAATACTCCTCAAATTCCATGCAAGTTAAGCGCAAAGATGTTAGGATCTTCCTAAATGGAGGCTGCCAGGGTTGCGTAAAACCGGAGCCGGATGGTCACAACCTCTTCTAGATCGATGTGGCCTGTTCTTCTAAATTACCTTGCTCCTGCGGCGGCGCGACCTACGCCACAAGATCAGGCCTACGGTCACCATCGCCACCTGCATTCCCGCCCAAAACATGGTGCTGATATCCCGGGTCGTCTTTCCCGCAAAATCCATGAAGTGATGTTTGTGAAACAAGGCAAAACTATATCCTTCCGTAATATCGCCGCCGGTCACTCTTGCAGCCAGTGTGGAT
>DATHKS010000252.1:0-3377 GCA_035488975.1 Chitinophagaceae bacterium
CTTGAGTTCGGTTGTACCATTCAGGTTCTTGGCAACAACAAGTCCGCGGCGTGATTTTCCATAATACAACAGCCCGAAACCTGCCAGTGATAGCGTTAGCATGCCCAGGATGAGATAAGTTGATCCGAATGAGCGGCACACATAGGCCAGTGCAATAAAGGCGATGTTTATGGCAACGCACACGAGGGTAACGGCGGCATGGCCGAGGCCCCTGTCGAGCAACAGGTGATGGATATGATTACGATCCGGTGTGAACGGCGAACGTCCATTGAATATCCTTATGGCGAAGACGCGCAGGGTATCGAGTAATGGAAGAATGAGAATAGAAAAACCGATTGCCGCTGCTGAATCTACGTGTACGAGCGGGGCGGGATTGCTGGCGACATTGATGAAGCGGATGACAAGAATTGCATTTACCAATCCTATCATGAGTGATCCGCAATCACCCATGAATATTTTTGCCGGATGATGATTGAAAATGAGGAAGGCCACGAGGCTGCCCGTGAGTGAATAGGCGAAAAGGGCATACGACTGGTACCCGGTCATATAGAAATACGTTCCGAAGACGAGCATGGTCAGTACGCCGAGACTTGCCGCAAGACCATCGATCCCATCGATGAGATTGAATGAATTGATGACGACGATAATAGTGAGATAAGACAGGGCCAGTGCGAATCCTTCAGGAAGTTTGTCGAAGCCGAAGAGGCCATGCATGCTATCGAGACGAATTTGGCCGAGATGGATCAGTATCGCCGCGGCAATCACCTGGCCCACGATCTTCTTGCTTGCCGAAAGCACAACGAGATCATCTTTGAGTCCGAGGAAAAAGATGACGAGTGCTGCGGCAAAGAAATATTGAAACTCGGGATTGAGATCTCCCTGGATGGATAATAGTGAAGCGAGAAGGAAGCCGCCGAATATACCAACACCGCCTAATGAAGCCACGCGATGGGTGTGTACCTTTCTTTCGTCCGGCTCATCGAATAATTTCTTCTGATCGGCTATTTGTAAAACGACAGGTATAGCCAGGAAGCATATAATAAAGGAAACTGAAGCCGTTAGTAATACATCAAGCATCAAACAGGGTTTTACTGTGCAAAAATAGGTCTAATCCTTATAGCTTCTTATTGGACATGAATTAATAATACTACGGCAATATCAGAACCACTTTAACCCAATTGAACGCAATTCAGAACAGATTAATATCTACGGATCGGCTTTTTTAGAAAAAAAGGATGCATTTTTGCAATGTCACCCACTTAATGGATGGACAAGATACAAAAAGTTTAAAAAGTTCCTAATTTTTATGCCTGAGCTTAAAGCAATTGCGACACAAATACGAAGGGATATCGTACGTATGGTACATGGCGCGCAAAGTGGACATCCGGGTGGATCGCTGGGATGTGCCGATTTTTTTACTGCGTTGTATTTCAAGGTACTGAAGCACGATCCTGCCTTCAACATGGACGCCCATAATGAAGATGCCTTTTTCCTTTCCAATGGCCATATATCACCGGTTTTCTATTCCGCGCTTGCGAGATCGGGCTATTTCGACCTGAAGGAATTGACCACTTTCCGTAAGATCAATTCCAGGCTGCAGGGTCACCCTACCACGCATGAGCATTTGCCGGGGATAAGGGTCGCCAGCGGGTCATTGGGACAGGGCATGAGCGTTGCTATTGGGGCGGCGTTGAGTAAAAAACTAAACAAGGAGTCGGGTACAACGGTATACTCTCTCCATGGCGATGGCGAGCTCGATGAGGGGCAGAACTGGGAAGCGGTGATGTTTGCCGTGCACCATAAGGTGGACAACCTGATATCGACGATCGACTGGAATGGACAGCAAATCGATGGGCCTACGGACAAGGTGATGAGCCTGGGAAATATCCGGGCCAAGTTCGAGGCATTCGGATGGATGACGCTCGAGATGAATGGGAATGATATGGACGATGTGTTGAATACCCTGGCGAAGGCCAAATCCTTGACGGGGCAGGGTAAGCCGATAGCTATCCTGATGCATACCGTTATGGGCAAGGGCGTCGACTTTATGGAAGGATCGCATGAGTGGCATGGTATTGCGCCGAATGATGAGCAATTGGCGAAGGCATTGGCACAATTGCCGGAGACGATCGGTGACTATTGATTTTAAGTACCTTAGTCAGTTGACACCTGGTTGACATCTATTCGCTTCGCAACGAAAATTTTTGTCCCGCCGCTTTCCTGGAAGGAAGCCAGGAGGCGATGATCGCAATAACCACCACCGTCGCACTCACCAATAAAAAATCAGCCAGGCGCAGTTTTACCGGGAAATAGTCTATCAGGAAAGACCCGCCCTCCAGCGGTATGAGATGGAAACGCACCTGCAGCACAGCTATTACCAACGCCAATACCATCCCCGTCACACTCCCGATAAAAGCGAGAAGCAATCCTTCGCTAAGGAATATCTTCTGAATGAAATTGCTGTTGCCGCCCAGTGCATGTAAGACACCAATATCCTTTTTCTTCTCCAATACCAGCATGGTCAATGCGCCGATCATATTGAAGGCGGCAATGATCAGGATCAGGCAAAGCACTCCATAGATCACCCATCTCTCGGTGTTCATCACCGAATAAAGACTCTGATTCTGCTCATACCTTGTCTGTACCTTGTATCCTTTTCCGAAGATCTTCTTCACATCTTCTTTCAGATCGTCTGCCGCATCGGGATCACGCAGCGTTATTTCTATGCTTCCGTATTCATTGGGCGCAAGCTTGAGCGCCCGTTTCGCAAAGTCAATATTGGTGATGGCATATTTATCATCGAAGTCCTGTTGGATCTGGAACACCGAAGATGTACGGATGGTATCGTTACTGATATCATTCAATTCATCCAGCTGCTCGGTGGTGCTTTTCCGCGGCAGGTGTATCTGCAGCACGAAGATGTTCCGGTCTGCCTGGATTCCCAATGCGCCCTCCACGCCCGAACCTACGATCATCTTCGGCGAGTCCTCCGTACCCAGGTCATACTCTCCCTTTACGATATGTGCCGCAACGCCCGTAACATACCTGTAATTAGCGTCTACTCCCTTGAGGTTTATCACAGATTGGTAATCCCCATTCCGGACCAATGCCTTCTCCTCCACGACAAGCGAATAATTCTTCACGCCCTTGATCGACTTCAATGCCTGGAGCTGCTCAGTGGTGAGGGTGATGTTCTTGCCTTTGAGGGCAGAGACCTTCAGATCGGTGTAGAAGGAAGAATACAATGACTTGACCAGGTCTTCGAAGCCATTGAAGACACTCAGCACGAGAATGAGCGCCGCCGTGCCGATAACGATCGCCACAATGCTTATCCATGCGATGATATTTATCGCATTCGTGGATTTCTTGGCTTTAAA
>DATHKS010000253.1:0-7007 GCA_035488975.1 Chitinophagaceae bacterium
ATCCATCCCGATGTGGCAACGGCCATGCAAGCCATGGGTCAGGGGTTCGAAACTACCTATTATCCCGATGAAGCGAGGGTTCGTGTATATGCCAGGCGGTATGAACGGTACAAGGATATGGCAAACTTCATTGAAGCGACGAAAGTTATAAGGTAAGTTGCAAGGAACAGGGAATTAGGAATGCGGCTTAACGCTTAAAAACTGTTCGGATTATAAGGTCGGAAACGTTGTAGAGGCGTATGAGGAGGAAGAAGTGAAGAGGGCGTTGTAATGCTGGAATTAGGAATTAGTAGTGAGTCTCCGAAGATAGGCCCAATCCCCAATTCCTCGCCTTTCAACCAGACTCACCAGGATGATAGCCGGTAAAAAATGACGCTCTATATCTTGAATAATAAAATCACTATGATGAGTAAATACGAACACATACAGCAGGCAGCCTTCGAGGCCAACCTCGAATTGCCGAAACTCGGACTCGTCGTCTTCACCTTCGGCAACGTCAGTGCGGCCGACCGCCAGCTCGGCATGTTTGCCATAAAGCCGAGCGGTGTGCCTTATCAGGAACTGATGCCGCGGAAGATGGTAGTAGTCGATTTCGATGGAAAAGTCGTCGAAGGAACCCTTCGTCCCTCTTCGGATACAAACACACACGCATTGCTCTACAAGGAATGGGAAACCGTGCAGGGCATTTCTCATACTCATTCCACCTATGCAACGGCATGGGCGCAGGCGCAACGCGATATTCCAGTCCTGGGAACGACACATGCCGATCACAGCATCTCGGATATTCCCTGCACTCCGTCGATGGACGATGTGATGATCGAAGGAGATTATGAATACCAGACCGGCGCACAGATACTGCAGTGCCTTAAAAAAAGAAAATTAAGTTACCGTGAGATAGAAATGATACTCGTAGGCAACCATGCTCCATTTACCTGGGGCGAAAGCGCTGCAAAGGCGGTTTACAACAGCGCGGTACTGGAGAACATTGCACAGATGGCCTTGCTGGCGGAACAACTCAATCCGAACATCGGCAGGCTAAAGGACGCACTCATTAAAAAACATTTCGAAAGAAAACATGGCCCCGGCTCATACTATGGCCAGTGATACGACAGAAACTAAATGAAAAAATATGATCGACCTCAAACACCTCGAGGTGTGGTTCATCACCGGTAGCCAGCACCTTTATGGCGAAGAAACATTACGGCAGGTAGCGGAGCATTCGACGCAGATCGTTGTTGCATTTAATGACAGTGACCGCATCTCCCTGCGCGTGGTATTTAAACCCGTGGTGAAGACAACGGAAGAGATCACCGCTATCTGCGGTGAGGCTAATTCGGCGAAGAACTGTGTTGGGCTCATTACCTGGATGCATACTTTTTCTCCCGCGAAAATGTGGATCTCCGGGTTGAAGATCCTGCACAAGCCGCTATTGCACCTGCATACCCAATTTAACAGGGATATTCCGTGGAGCGAGATAGACATGGATTTCATGAACCTGAATCAGTCGGCACACGGCGACCGCGAATTCGGCTTCATCATGAGTCGCATGGGCCTGGAGAGAAAAATCGTCGTTGGCCATTGGAGCGATGAAACCGTTTTAGGAAAATTGAACATCTGGCTTCGTGCTGCCTCTGCCTGGCATGATTGGCAGGGCGCGAGGTTCGTCCGCTTCGGAGACAACATGCGCTATGTAGCCGTAACGGAAGGCGACAAGGTAGAGGCCGAATGGAAATTCGGGTATTCAGTCAATACACACGGCATCGGTGATCTTGCCGATGCGATAAACAAAATTGGTGACAAGAAAGTTGATGGGCTCGTGCAGGAATATATGGACAGCTATCTGATGATGGATGAGTTGAAGAAGCAGGGAAAGAAACATCCTGCCCTGCGTGATGCGGCTCGTATCGAACTCGGCCTTCGATCCTTCCTCCTGGAAGGCGGCTATAAAGGTTTCACCGATACCTTCGAGGATCTTCATGGCCTTGTGCAGTTGCCCGGCATTGCCGTGCAGCGTCTCATGGCCGAAGGATTCGGCTTCGGCGCGGAGGGTGATTGGAAGACCTGCGCACTTGTCCGCGCGATGAAGGTGATGGGAAATGGGCTACCCGGTGGTAATTCATTCATGGAAGATTATACTTATCATTTCGAACCTGGCAATGAAATGGTATTGGGCGCACACATGCTGGAGATCTGCGAAAGCATCGCCGCAGGCAAACCATCCTGCGAGATCCATCCTCTTGGCATAGGTGGCAAGGCCGACCCGGTGCGGCTTGTCTTTAATGTGATGCCCGGCAATGCACTGAATGCCTCCATCATCGACATGGGAAATCGCTTCCGTCTCCTGGTAAACGAAGTGATGGCAATGAAACCGGAGTTTGATCTCCCCAAACTACCGGTGGCCCGTGTTCTCTGGAAACCCTATCCCAATATGCACGATGCACTTGCTGCCTGGATCTATGCCGGCGGCGCACATCATACCTGCTACAGCCAGAACCTGAGCGCCGCGCACCTGCTTGACTTCGCCGCCATGGCCAGCATGGAATGCCTGGTAATAGGGAAACAGACCAGGCTCGAACAATTCAGGAATGAACTTAAATGGAATGAAATGTATTACAATAAAACAATTTGATAATTTGGTAATTTGACAATTTGCCAATGCTCGTGTTATTGGAAGTTCCCTTCGCTCTTTGATCACATAAGGTCTCATCGTCCTATACTCCTTTTGAAGTACCAGAAAAAATATTCTCTTCGACAAACACGACGATTACCAAATTATCAAATTACCAAATTGTCAAATTATTCACTGCGTTATAGTAATCACCACCTTCTGCGTCGCCGGCGTATTCTTCGACCCGATAGTCAGCATGGTGCCATCTGTCTTCGTGGCCTTTACCAATGTAAGTGTCGCCTGCGCTGAAGTGGCGGGAGGCACGATCACATTGTTGGGAATGGCAACGGTTGCTACAACAGACACCTTATCGCGATCGATAACCGCCGTTTGATTCGTCATGTTTACGCCCCCTCCTACCACGTCGTAGGTCACCGTGACCGGTTGCTGCAACGAAGTGCGAAGCTGAAATGTAACGGTTGTCGATGCGCCCTGCTTGACGGTCTTTGCAGCAGTGCTGCTAAGTGCCACATAAGGTGGAAGTGTATTGGAGAGATCGTGGTTGTCGCCCGGTGAATCGTCCTTGTCGCAGGACTGAAGCGCCAATGCCGCAATGATAGTGATCGATAGAAGTATTTTTTTCATAAAGAGTTTATTAAAGGTCAAACCACATTTTTTCGTAGTATTTAAGTTGTGCTGGTGCGTTTGGATTCAGGGAAAGTTCATTCGCGAGGTGATACTCATATCTCCTGAACAATGGTGTAGATGGTGCACCTACGGGCAATGTCAGCTCGGGAGTCTCATCTCCATCGACGCCGGATCTTCTCCATTCGGTAAACGCCTCGGCCGGTTCTTCCATCTTATCGATCCAATGATGATAGTGTATCAGCTTGACTGGGTTGGCGACCGTGGCCAGGTCGGGTAATCCGGCAGCGAAACTGGCGGCGGTGCCTGCAGCTACTCCGTAGAACTTACAGGACTCTTCTATCGCTTTCTTAAATAAGGTATTCGCCGTTGCAAGATTTGCAGCAACACCCAGTCCGCGCGCATAGGCCTCTGCCTCGAAGAATAGTTCCTCCTGGTAAGAGAAGAATATCTCAGGCTCCGTAGGGGTCTGCAGGGAAGTAGATATCCTTGCATCGTGATCATCGTCGCCGTCTTCTCCCGGTGTGATGCCGTAATAATTATCGGCGGCAGCCGGCTTATCGAAGTATTTAGGCAGGCGGGGATCACTCAGGTCGCGCATGAAGTCGACAACGTATTTGGAACCGAAGAAGAAGTTCACGCCACTGTTATACTGTTCGGAGAGGCCGAACTTGGGATTCTTTCTGCCCGATGCATCCTGGAAGGTGATCTTCCAGTTGTCGCCGCCGGAACTCACCAGGCCACCAGTAGTAATAAGTTGGCCAATGGCCGCCGCCTTGGTAGGATCCTTGTCGACCATCGTCATCAGGATACGCAACTTGAGGGATTTCGCGACACGCTTCCATTTGGCGATATCCCCTTTAAAAAAGAGATCATAGTCCGAGAACTTTATCGTGCTTGCCTCGTCGAATTGCGCCAGCGCTTCATCGAGCTTCGCTACGCATCCCTCCAGGACTTCCTTTTGGGAATCGAACTTGGGATAGGAAACATCGGCACGGAATGCTTCGCTGAAAGGCACATCGCCGTGAGTGATGGACAGATCATAGAATGCCTGCGCAAGCAATACTTTACACTGAGCGGCGCCATTGTTATTGACCGGAGAAGTATTCTCCGCAATGTTTATTGCCTGTACCAGGTTAACGCCAACCGTATTGTACAATCCTCCCCAGGTATTTCCGAAGAAGTTGGTGGAGAATACGTATTCGCCGGGCGATGGCGCATCCCAGGCCGTCGGGTTGTTGCCACCATCTGCAAATGATTGTCCACCGAGGCCAAGCGGGATATAGAAATCACCACTCGATCTCAATGTGGCATGTGCTGTGGAAGCCGTTGAAAATAATAGTTTAGCGTCCACGTTCTCCGCGGAGTTCGGGCTCTTATTGATGTCGAGGTATTTTTTACAGGATGAAAGGGTGAGACTGAAAACGAGTGCACCCGTCATCGCTATATATCCAATATTTTTTTTCATAATCATTTTAATTAAAGTTTGACACGTAAGTTGAGGCCATAGGATCTTGATGACGGAACCGAGTTGAACTCCACTCCTTCGCCGAGACTGGCGGAGCCGAAGAAATTCACTTCAGGGTCGATATGGGGAACATACGATTTGATGATCCAAAGGTTCCTTGCCTCTACGCCCAGTTCGAGACCTTTAATAAAGGGTACATTCTTCGTTAAGAAGGTGGCAGGAAGACGGTAAGACAAACGCACCTCGCGCAACTTGACATAGGAGGCATTGAAGAGATTCGCCTCTGTATTTGCCGAACCAAACTGTGTCCAATAGTCCTGCATGCTTTGCACAGGCACCGTATTCGGAATAAACTTCCCAGTGGATGGATCGAGCACAACGCCCGGATCGATCACGAGGTTACCCCTGTTCTCCGCCGTTTCCTTTGCAAGACCGGAAGACCTGAGGCTTGCTGATGTATTTGACCAGACTACTCCACCCTGCCTGATATCGAGAAGGAAACTCAGGCTAAGACTCTTATAGCTGACGGTGTTGTTGATACCCATTGTCCAGTCGGGGAATACATTTCCAAGGTTCTGATCAGCGACTGTTTTACGTAGACCGGTATTGCCATCTATGATGATATTACCCAATGAATCTCTCTGCCAGGCCGTTCCCCAGATGGCGAATGGCTCACCCGATCTTGTCTTGACGGACAGGCCGCTAAATCCATTCTGCAGGGAATAATTCAACACTTCCTTTGGCAGCTGAACGGTTTGCCTGTTCCTTGAAAAATTCAGGTCGAGTGCCCAGGTGAAATCCTTTGTTCTCACAGGCACTACTCCAAGCGTTACTTCTATGCCCTGGTTCCGTATGGAGCCGGCATTGATGACCTTGGAGAAATAACCGGTTGAGCGGGGAACACTGAGGTTGATGATCTGGTCGGTGGTCTTGGAATTATAATAAGTGAAGTCCAGGTTCACCTTGTTGTTGAACATACGCAGTTCCGTTCCGAATTCATACGAGGTCTGGTTCTGTGGTTTCAGGTTTGCATTCGGCAGGACGTTAGGCACCGCAAATGCCACGAGCCCATTGAAAGGAAACTGGATATTGAGGCTGTACTGCGCATACGTTGATGCAAGCGCGGCATAAGAGAAGTTCAGGTTGTATGGAGCGGCATCGCTTCCTACATTGGCCCAGCTTGCTCTCAGTTTACCGTAGTTAAGCCATTTCACGTCGGGTATCAGTTCGCTGAACAGGAAACTGGAACTGACCGAGGGATAGAAATATGAATTCTTATTTACTGGAAGTGTCGAGCTCCAGTCATTCCTTCCAGTGACATTCAGGAATAAAAGATTTCTCCATGCAAGGCCGATATCTCCATACACACCGACGAGCCGCCGGCGTGTGGCGATATTATTGGTCGATACGCTTCCTGCATTCGCAAACGTGTAAAGGCTATCCACGATCAGGTTCTGCGCGTCCGATTGTTCCCGGCGGTATTGGGTCTCGAAGATGTTATGACCCGCGATCACCGTCAGCGCGAGATCGTTGGTCAATTGTCTATTGATTGTTGCGATAAGGTCGTTATTGATGATCTGGTTGTATAAATTGGCTGTAAAGAAATTACCTGTCAGTGAGCCAATCGTACCCGGACGGGTGACGCCTCTCCTGTATTCGTTGTAAAAATCCGTTCCAATATTGTCCGAGATCTTCAGCCACTTGACCGGTGAATAAGTAAGTATTGCATTCCCATAGATCCTGTCCACCTTATTGGAGAACTTGTTGTTATTGACAACCCAGTATGGATTGTTGCCGGTACGCCCCGGTGTCAGCGTGATCTGCTGGTGGGTAATGGGGTCGATTGTGTTTGCCTCCACTTCGTGGATGTCCACTGTCCGGGGCAGACCGAGGATGATGGACTGGATGACATTGAGATTGTTCGCGCTCTGGATGGGGCGGCCATCACTCGAGGTGCGGGCATAGTTGATGCTGGTCCTTATATCCAACCCTTTCAACAAGGTCTTTCCCGCGTTGAAGGCAATATTATTCTTGGTAAGTTTTTCACCGGGAATGATTCCTGACTCTTTTGAATTCGTATAACCGAAACGATAGTCGCCGCCTTCTCCACCACCTTCGAATGCCACTGAGTTGATGAACGTGCGCCCGGTATTATAGAAATCCTTCACGTTGTTGGGATAGGCTTTCAGTGTTACCTGACGTCCGAGGAAGTCGGGGAATGTCTTATCCTGCACTTCGCTGATCTTGGGTCCCCATCCATTGGTGTTGGCGATGGCATATACGCCC
>DATHKS010000254.1:0-10806 GCA_035488975.1 Chitinophagaceae bacterium
CGGCACATACTTGATGATACCATCAAGCAGGGGATTGATATTGTCTATCTGCTCGAGCGTTTCATTGAACCAGCCATTCTTTCCACTACCGTAGAAAGTAGGGAAATTCAACTGCTCTTCTGTTGCATCGAGATTGAAGAACAATTCGAATACGGCATCATGCACTTCATCCGGGCGGCAATTCGGCTTGTCGACCTTATTGATGATAACGATCGGCTTGAGGCTCAATTGGAGAGCCTTCTGCAGCACAAAACGTGTCTGTGGCATCGGTCCTTCGAATGCATCCACCAGCAGGCAGACACCGTCGGCCATCTTCAGGACCCTTTCCACCTCACCGCCGAAGTCGGCGTGACCCGGAGTATCGATAACGTTGATCTTAACGCCCTTGTACATTACGGAGGCATTCTTGCTGAAAATGGTGATGCCGCGCTCTCTTTCGAGATCGTTGCTATCCATGATCAGGTCGCCGGTTTCCTGGTTCTCCCGGAACACCTTCGTGGTATGTAATATCTTGTCAACCAGTGTAGTTTTACCGTGGTCAACGTGTGCTATGATTGCTATATTTCTAATTTCCATAATCTCGATTTCAAACGAGCGGCGAAGGTACTAAATTTAAGCGGGGACAGCAAGGGAAGCGGATAATTAATAAGGACTTAACTCGTTTTAGACATGGATTTATATTAGTTTTATCAAAATTGCCCATATGAGATTTCTCAAATGGCTAGGCATCATCCTTTTAATACTCATTCTCGTCTACTTCGCAGGCCCACGACCTGCGCCCCCGGTCTATTCAGCAGACCTTCCAACAGTACCCGGTGACCCGGTGCAACTGGAGCAATACATTCAGAACAACGAACACCTGCATAAGCTAAAACCGGATAATGAGGCCAGGATCGTATGGGCAGACGATTCCCTGCGTGCAAAGACCGAATATTCCGTGGTGTACCTGCATGGATTTTCCGCGAGCCAGGAGGAGGGAGATCCCGTTCACACCCAGTTTGCACAACGATTCGGGTGCAATCTTTATTTATCAAGACTGGCCGAACACGGGATCGATACATCGGAAGCCATGCTCAACTTCACCGCCGACAAACTCTGGAATTCTGCAAAGGAGGCCTATATGATAGGCCGGCAGCTGGGAAAGAAGGTCATTCTGATGTCATGCTCAACGGGAGGATCGGTCGCGCTTAAACTCGCCGCCCAGTATCCCGATATCGCAGGACTGATCCTGTTGTCGCCCAATATCGCCATCAACGATCCCAATGCCTGGTTATTGAACAATCACTGGGGATTGCAGATCGCACACCTCGTGAAAGGCACGTATAATACTTCAGATGATACCACGGCAAACGATAAACAATACTGGTACACGAAATACAGGATGGAAGCCGCGGTCCAGTTGGAAGAATTGCTGGAGACAACGATGAAGGCTTCCCTGTTCGAGAAGGTGAAACAACCCACGCTGCTGCTTTATTATTACAAGGATGATGAGCACCAGGACAAGGTTGTAAAGGTCAGCGCCATGAAGAGGATGTTCCGCCAGTTGGGAACTCCCGACAGCCTGAAGAAGGAAGTAGCCGTTCCCAACGCGGGCGAACACGTAATAGCATCCTACATCAGGTCGAAGGACCTGAAGACCGTGGAGGATGAATGCGAGAAATTCGGCACGGAGGTCCTTCACCTCAGTTTTTCCGCACACTGATCAGACCCGCACATATATCTTTCTCTTATCGAGCAGGTAACCCACCAACCAGCAGACAAACATGAACGACAGGGCGAAAAGCAGTGACCCTACATACATGCCTGCATGCCTGAAGACATTATCGAAAAGCCAGCGAAAGAGGGGTTGTCTCTCTTCACCCACGGGAAAGAACCAGAGAAGCGTGGCGCCCAACTCGGACACGAGATAAATGAAGAGTGGATTCTTCCCAAATACTTCGAAGAAATAACCCCATTTCCGCAATCGCAGGAAATCGGTGACATAGATCAGCGCCGCAAGCAAGACACAGTCGATTCCAACGGTAATGAACACGAAGCTGCCTGTCCATAGCTTTTTATTTATCGGGAAAAATAAATTCCATGCAAGCGCGGCCGCGATGAAGAGGACACCTGCCAGGAGCAGTTTAGTGAGCCCTTCGTATTCCTTTCCCTTCCGCTGCACCCATCTACCGGCGAGATAGCCGAAGGTGACATTGGCGATGGCCGGCATCGTACTCAACACTCCCTCCGGGTCGAAGGCCACACCTTCCCCGTGGTAGAGGTGATCGGAGCCGAAAAGCCATAGATCGAGGCGGCTGCCCGCATTGGTAAGCATGTTGAATGGATCGTGCGGGTCACCCAATGTTTTCAGCAGGAGCCAATACAGGAGGAGAAGCACCAGCGAGATGACAAAGACCTTATATGGCTTCAGGTAATACACGAGCAGCGATGCGAAGCAGTAGCACAAGGCGATGCGTTGAAGGACTCCCATGATACGTGTGTGTGAAAATGGATTGGCGTCGAGGCCACCGGCATCATTGAAGTGCACGAATGGAAACCAATACATGAGGTACCCGAGAAGGAATATGATAAATGTTCGTTTAAAGATCCGGTACAATACCTGCGACTGGGAAAGATGGTTCCATTTTTGCATCACGAAGCTCATAGCATTCCCCACCGCAAACAAAAAGGATGGGAACACGAGATCGGTTGGCGTAAACCCATGCCAGCTTGCATGCTCCAAGGGCCAGTATGTTGTAGCGCCATTACCTGCTGTATTTACTATAATCATGAAACAAACGGTCATGCCCCGGAAAATATCCAGGGCAAGAAAGCGTTGTGAGGATGTAGCCATAGTTAAAAGTTGCTATTGAATATAAACAAAATCAGGTGAAGGAAAGAGCTTTTTTACAGCCGTCTTCAAATTGAAGGGCTTGACTCTTTCCCCGAACCGGGTACCTTTGTACCAGTGTCTGTAAAAATGTAAATCATGCCTTCTTCCAGGTTATCACCCCGCAGGATCCTCAATGAGATAAAGCAGTTTGGCATTACTGTGGGCGATACATTCTTTCCTTTCTCTCTCTGGGGAAAGAATGAGACGGGAGAACCCCTGCTGCTTCCCGACAATCCCCTGCACAAAAGGCCGGACCGGCCCGTAACGGCAGTAACATTGGGTGCAGGAGCCAGGGGAAATGTATATGGTGATTATGCGATAGAATATCCCGAGCAATTAACGATCATCGGCGTAGCCGATCCAAATCCCCTCCGCCTCGAGCGGTATGCAAAGAAGCATAGGGTAGCGCAGGAGAATTGCTTCACCAATTGGGAAGACATCTTCAGGCGCCCGAAGTTCGCCGACGCAGTGATCATATCCACGCCCGACCAACTGCACTATGCACCCTGCATGCAGGCATTGAGCATGGGATACGATGTTTTGCTGGAGAAGCCGATCTCGCCCTCCGAAAAAGAGTGTCGTGATATTCTCGCTCTCACGCGGCAAACGGGACGCATCGTAGCCGTTTGTCATGTGCTGCGGTATGCTCCTTATTTCGTTAAACTCCGTGAATTGATCCATAGCGGTGTGATCGGCGAAGTGATCAGCGTTCAGCACATGGAGCCGATCGAGCATACGCACATGGCGCATTCCTATGTACGCGGCAACTGGCGGAGTAGCAAACTGACCACGCCGATCCTGCTGGCCAAGTCATGCCACGATCTCGATATCATCAAATGGATGCTGGGAAAAGAATCGCATCACATACAGGCATTCGGAAACCTCAAATGGTTTAAAAAGGAAAATGCGCCTAAGGGAAGCAAGCCGCGTTGCACCGATGGCTGCGCGGTAGAGTCTACCTGTCCCTACTCCGCATTGAAGATCTATCATCGTAAGCGGGACAGGATATATGTATTCGATTTACCGGAACAGAAAAGAAAACAGGGCGAGGCAATCCTCGAATACCTGAAGACATCCGATTACGGCCGTTGTGTATATCGCATGGACAACGACCAATGCGATCACTATACGGCCAATATATTGTTCGCAGGCGATATTACCGCCAGCTTCAACATGGAGGCCTTTACGCCCTGGGGCGGCAGACGCACGAGGGTAATGGGCAGCATGGGTTTTATTGAAGGCGATATGGACCAGTTTTCCATACATGACTTCCGCACGAATAAATTAAAGAAATACGAAAGCACGGTGCAGGATGTAGAGAACTATACGAATGAGGGACATGGCGGTGGCGACTGGCGCCTCGTTGCCGATTGGATCCAGGCCGTCTCGCAACACAATCCCGAGTTGTTGAGTTCTACTATCGAAGCTTCTATCGAAAGTCATATCATGTGTTTTATGGCGGAAGAGAGCAGGGTGAGGAAGGTGGTGATGGAGATTAGGATGTAGTGCTGAGTTTGGAATAGGAAGTGAGGGGCAAGGAATAAGTAATTGGGAATTAGGAATTGGGCCTTATTAGAAAAATCTTCTCATAAAGAGCCAGCTCTTTTAAAAATTAAAAAGTCAAAAGTCAAAAACCTTATTCGAAAAGGATCACAGCCCAATAGATCACTTCTGCTAAAGCCTAATTCCCTATTCCCTATTCCTAATTCCTTACCCCCCCTTATTATCAATCCGCATCATCAAAACGGATACCCTATTCCCAAATTAAACACCAAATTCTCCCTCCTCCACACGCCGCTCCTGAAGTCGATCTTATCGATCACCCAACGCTCACCATCGGGCAACCAGGGTTTCCGGAAGGGTATGGCCAGGTCGAGGCGGAGAACGAGGAAGGAAATATCGAAGCGCAGACCTACTCCACCGCCGACGGCAAATTCCTTCATGAAATTCTTGCTGAATTGAACGCCTTCCCTGACCGAGTCCTTATTGTAGAGCCAGATATTCCCGGCATCTATGAAGATGGCTCCCTGCACAATACTAAACAACTTCATCCTCCACTCCGTATTTGCCTCCAGCTTGATATCCCCCGACTCATCGGGAAGAAAACCCGTGACGGCCGTGTCCTTATAAGTGCCGGGCCCTAACGACCTACTCCGGAATGCACGTATACTATTGGTTCCACCAACAAAGAATTGCTTGATGAAAGGAAGCGAGCCCGAGTTGCCATAGGGATAGCCGAGCCCGACAATGATACGGTTGGCCCAGACAGAGTTCTTCGATAGCCCTGTGTAGTGACGCACATCACCCTCTACTCTCACGTATTGCGAGAACTGCGCATCGAAGAGCGTCCTGGGCTTTCCCTTGTTGATATTCGCTCCGCTTACCAACCCGGCCACATTACCGGACAGATCAAGGTTGCCATTGAAGTAGAGCCCGGTCTTCTTATCTCCCTGCAATTGATTGTAGTTGAAATTATAGGTAGAGCCCAATATGAATTGCTTCTCTACCGCCTTCTGCAGTGTAGGATTACCCCTCGCGCTATCCTCGTAGAGCGGGGTTATCTTCAATGGTTGCACATAGGTGATGGCAATAGGAAACAACTGGTGCTCCTTCCTGATCGTCTCCTTCCAGTTATAACCAAACCCGGCACGGAACGAATTCATCGTGTACAATTTCGATTTGTTGAGGAGGTCATAGGCGAGCAGGATAGTGGTACGGGGAACATAACCACTCTTCGTATTTATATTGACGAATGGAACCAGGAACCGCGGGAAGGCGAGATTCGTCTCCAGGCCACCGCGATAGGTATTGTATCCCCGGAGTACGCCGCTGAACTGCACTTCGAAGCCGCCCGTTGCATCGATCGATAATAATTCGCCGCCCTTGAAGGTGTTGCGGTTGCGCCAGCCGACCGTGACAGAGGAACCCGTCAGGTTATTCGATTTCGTGCTTCCATTCACTTCTGCGCGCAAAGACTTCTTCGGCAGCGGTGTCAGGTAATAGAATGCATCCAATTGTGCGGAATCCCCTTTCCCAACTTCTTCGAAGCGGTTCTTGACGAATTTAAAGACGCCGAGATTCACCAGCCGGTTGATGCTTTGGTTTTGATCCGTCCGGCTATAAACATCGCCCGGATCAAAACGCATGGACAGTGCAAACATCTCCGGCTTATAAAGTTTCTTACGATCTACGACATAGAATCCTTTGTAGAAGCTCGCATTCTTCTTGAGCGTATCGCTGGTGGCCGAGCCAAGCCGGTAGTTTGGGAAAATATAGACATCCCTTATATGATACACCTGTCTTGCGCTATCGGGCGTAGCAGGCTTTACCTTCACGAACATATTGATCTTGTTTCCGCCAATGGTACTATCCACCTGCACGATGATATGGTCGGGCGAGAAATAATAGAAGCCCCTTTCCTTGAGGTAATCTTCTATCCTTTCGCGTTCCGCCTTGACAAGAGCCAGGTCGAACGGCCTGTCCTTCTTCAGGAAAGTATATTGAGCGGCGGTATCGATATTGCGACTGAGAATGCTGCTGTCCCTGGTGAATGTGATCTCATTGATCTTGTACTGGGAGCCGGTCTTTACATCGTATACAGCCCTTGCCTTTTTACCCCGGACAATGGTATCGCCTTTCACCGTTGCCTTAAAATACCCGGTGTTCTCCAGTGTACTCTGCAACACCTTCTCATTCGTCTCGAGGTTTACCTCGCTGAGCAGGACGGGTGGTTCGCCGAATTTCTTCTTGAAGAATCCACCCATATTGTACATGGCCAGTTTAAAGGGAACGCCCAGTATTTTCTTATTGGGTTTTGGTCTTACCAGGGAAGACAACTCTCCGCGGAGGGTCTTCTTTTTCTTTTTAGTCAGCTCCGGCCCATCCACCTTCACGCTGGCGCCCGTGTATAGCGCATCCCCTTCGGGTACCCTCTTCGTGATATTGCAGGATAACATCGACACGATGCCTGCCAGGAAAATGATATTGGAGAAATGTTTACGCATAGATCATGGCGTAGTGGTCTGCTTTTGATTTTGAGTGGTCTCGGATTGCTTCTCTTTCTTTCGTTCTTCCTGCCTTTGCTTCCGCTGGCGCTCCAATTTTTTCTTCTGGAAGATCTCTTTGAATTTATTATAGTCGATGGTAATGATGAAGCCTACCCCTGTTTCGATGACGTAACCATCGATGACACCCTGGTAGTCGTTCTTCCGGTAAGCACGCAATTGATAGCGCCCATCCTTACTCAACCGGTAATTGACTGCTATATTCCCGGCGATATTACTTGCCTGGTTGCCGGAGCTCTGTGGTCCTTCGAGCTCGAAATTGCTTCCCACGCTCACGGTAAGCCGGTCGTTCAGAAGCGTCTTCGATAGGCCGACGTTCAGATCCGTACGGTCGCGTCGCTCGCCCGTAGTATAGTCATCCGAAGACTGCACATCGAAGTTAAGATCGACTCCCTGCACCAGGTCTGACGCCAGTTTGTTGAGTTGCTCCGTCAGCAGCTTGCTCACGCTTTGCTTTGCCAGTGTGCCCGTGGAGGTGCTCGAACTGCTGCTGAATGGATTTTCCGACACAAAACGATTCAATAGCAATAGTGCGAATACCTGCTTGTTCATCTCTCCCTGCTCCTGGCGAAGCTGGTCGAGCTTGGTTCGAACTGTGGTGATAATATCGTTGGAGACGATATAACTTTTATTATCGGGGAGAATGATATCGAAACTAATATCCGGCTTCAATAATTTTCCCTGCATCTTGAGCGTCACTTCAAAGGGAAGCTTCTGCAGATAGGTATTCCTTTCCGTAGCGGCCACATCGTCTCCCAACTGCCCTTTCACCAGGTCGAGTGGAGCGGTATTAGTCA
Organism: Chitinophagaceae bacterium; assembly: GCA_035488975.1. GTDB lineage: Bacteria > Bacteroidota > Bacteroidia > Chitinophagales > Chitinophagaceae > DATHKS01. Next base: position 7,734 of record DATHKS010000254.1, read on the forward strand.
CATATTTGGCAGTGATATTAACGTCGGCATCCGTGGGTTCGCCGCCCCATGTGATCTTACTTCCCTTCTGGATATCGAACCTGCGCTTGATACTATTGAAATTTAGAGCATAGGAGCCTTCCTCCAGTTCATAGGTACCCGCCATTACGATATCACCTGTCGGGTTGACGGTTACATTGAGCAGCGCTTCGCCCTTTACATTGAGGAAGTCGCCATTGCCCTCATCAATGATCAGCGTAAGGTCTGCGGCTTTATCGATCTCGATATTCACGGAAACATCAACGCCGGCAAAGTTCGTGGTGGTATTCATGGAATCATAGGCCGCCAGGAAGAGCGAATCGCTCAGCGGTGAATCCATATCCACAAATTCGACCACACCCTCCCTGTCTACTATCCCCGGTTCCTCCTGGGGCAATACAACCGTCAGCTTGGTCTTGTCGTTGATCTTTAACCGGCCCTCGACCACGGGCGCCTTCTCCGTTCCCGTCACCTTCAGGTTGCTATTGAAATATAATTGGCCGTAGAAGAGCTTGTTGTCCTTCTTCGTGCTGTTGAGCGCTCTGAAATTGTCAGACCGGAGGTCCAGGTTAAATACATAATTGGAGAAATTAGAAGTGGCCGCGGTGCCATTTATCGTCAATGCATTGCTTGCAGAATCTCTTAACTGAAACCTGTTGAAGGTTATTCCGCGGTCGTCTACATGTATCTTCTCCTGGTCAACGGTCAGGTAGTTATTAAGCATACTGAGGTTGAACCCCGCTTTGTTGAAATTGAGATCACCCCTGACGGACGGCTTGTCTGTTGTACCGGTGATGTCGAACTTGCCATTTACATACCCTGTAGCATTACGCAATGAACCGCCCGAAAAAGCCTGCGCTGTAGCTAAGGGGAGTTTATTGATGTCAAGATCCATGTCGAAGCTGCTATTGTTAGTAAAATATTTTCCATTCAGCTTTACATCGTTGCCGCGTCCTGTCAATATAATATCCGCTGCAAACGTGTTTGCAGATTCATTATTCACCATCATCTTCAGATCGCCCACGGTGTCTTTCTTTACGCTGAGGTCGTTCACTGTAAGATCGGTGGTAAACACAGGATCGATCATTACATTCTTCACCTCTGCCTTACCATTGAGCAGGCCATCGACGAGTGTGGAATCATTCTGAACAAAGCCTGTGAGTGTCGCGATCTTGAAATTGGAGAAGGTAAGCGCCATCGGCGAATTGGCAGCATTGCTGGTGCTGTTGATACTGAGTTGCTGCGGGCCCTTGCTTAATACGAAATTGCTTGCATTGATATCGTTTTCGGTAATATGGATCTTGTTGTCTGCAGAGACGGACCATGGATCGAAATTAAGGATGAGGCCCTGCGGCTTGAGTGAAAACTCATACTCGCCGCTCTTCGGCTGATCGAATACGCCCGCCACATTATATTTATCCTTGTCCTTGCCTTTGATATTGAGATCGAAGTCGATCTTATTATTCGCAAGACCGGCAGTAAGCCTCGTATTGTCGAGCTGGATGCTGCTGCCGCTCTTCACCTGGCTCACGAACGCCTTGACGGCGATGGAGTCCTTTGACGCTGCTGTGCCCGCATTTATCTCCATGCCATTGATCTTATTGGTTCCGATCTCGACCGCCGGCGCCACAATATTCACGAACCAGCCTGCAGAATCGGAGAACCGTCCCTTCATATTCACCGAATCCATTCGCTTCAAGTCGGGAACGAAAGTTTGAAGGGCGGGGCCATTAATTACTTCGGCGTGGAAGGTAAAATCATAAGGCGCCATCTTCTTCATCGAGTCGGCCTCAACCACCGCGAAGTAGGGTTGGATCGCGTGCTGAAATACATCTCCCAATTCCGTGAGCTTATACTGACCCTGTATGCCGGCATTGATAATATCCGTGCTGAGGGACATGAAACGTCCGATAGTATCATTACTGCCGGCCACCAACTGGAGTGTATCGAGCGTGATGCGTTTATTGTTTTGAACCAGCAATGACTGGGTGACAAATAATTTGCCTTCGAGACTATCCGGGTTCGTTCCGGGAAAGTCGGCGGTGATCTTGCCCCGGTACACGATAGCATTGGGAGTAAGGTTCAATTCCTTTGTGTGTATGCTATCTATCATCGCCTCCAGCTTTATCGCCGGATAGGTCTTCGAAAGATCGGCCGTTGCATGTAGATCTATCGTCAGGTTTGGATCAACGATGCCTGCGTTGAACAATGCCTGTTGGTTTGCGATGCTGCCATCGAGAGCAAGGTCGTGGTAGTGATATTGCCTGAAGACGGCGGATTGCACCTGCCCCTTAAAGACGGCGTCGGCCGTCTTGGGATCGAAGCCGCTTCCTTTGGCGGTGAAGCTGGCCGTGAGTGGACCGAGTGTCTCCTTGTCTTGCAGGATGGTTCCGAGATCAAGCGAGGTTGTCGTTACGCCGACATCGTATCCCACTCTTTGCATATCCGTCGCATTCCTTATCCTTCCTTTCACGTGGACATTACCCAGGTCGGTCCGCAATCCGAGATTGGTGACGAGATCATTCGCATTGCCATTGATCTTCCCGGATAGTGTAAGATGCCCGGGCAGCGTGATGTCTTTCGGGAGAGAACCCTCCGGCACGAATAAAGCGATATCCCTCCGTGAGCTGGTGATCTCGTTAATGCTGAGATTGGCGCCCGCCTTCTTCATATCGGGCAGGCCGGTAAGCCGGCCATTCATATTTATCCTGGTATCGGCCAGTCCGCTGATGCGGAGATCGCTGATAGCCATGTCTGCCACCCTACCGTTCACCCCGCCGTTGATGTACCAGGTAGCATTTGGATCTGCAAAGGCGGGCTGATCCTTCAACGCAGGGACGAATGCAAGAACGTCTTTCACTAATATTTTACTGTTCTGCAGGTCCAGGTCCAATTGCAGGCTGCCTATATCTTTCTTCAGTGCATCGATGGATGCATACTTTATCGCTATATTTTTTTTTATCTCCGTCCCGGGTGTCTTAATAAACAGGTCCTTCAGGTATGCCTCGTTGTTCGAATAGAGAAAATCCGTGTTCAATTCCTGCAGGTCGAATCT
>DATHKS010000255.1:0-2953 GCA_035488975.1 Chitinophagaceae bacterium
ATCTCCCCGAATATATTCGACTGGCTCAATATGCAGGACCTTACGCGAAATGTGCTCATCGGCTTCATGATCGTGGTAGCGGTGATCAATCTCCTCACCTGCCTCATTATCCTGGTGCTGGAGCGGATACGAATGATCGGGGTACTTAAATCGCTCGGTGCGACCAACTGGACGGTTCAGAAGATCTTTCTCCGGCATTCGCTCATTATCACCATCACCGGTATACTGATCGGAACGGCGCTTGGCCTCGGTGTGCTATTCTTGCAGAAGGCAACGGGATTCATCAAACTGAAAGAAGATGCTTATTACCTCAGCGAGGCTGCGGTTAAAATAAACTGGTGGGATATTTTCTGGATTTGTTCAGGCACGCTGGTCATATGCTTCCTGATCCTCATGATCCCGTCCATCCTGGTGCGGAAGATCCTGCCGGTGAAGGCCATCCGGTTTGCCTGACAATTGGATGATGTGCCAGTTAATCAATTTGATAATTTGGTAATTTGATAATTTGATAATGAGGCGTGCTACGATAAGGGATGATTCTTCGAATGAGGATCATTGTCAAATTGGCTAATTATTCTCTCACACCAGGTGAGAAAGGATGATACCAGTGGCAACGGCCGCATTGAGTGACTCCGCCTCTCCTATCCTTGGAATGGTTATTTCCCTGTTGATACGATGCATCACCGAGGGGCTCACGCCTTTCGATTCATTTCCGATCACAATGACCCCATGTGCCGGCTTCGGGATACGGCCGATATCATCGCCATTCAATACCGCCGCATAAACGGGAACATCCCCGTTCGTGCCCAACCACGAGGCAAGATCAGTATAGAAGACATTCACCCGTGCAATGCTGCCCATGGTAGCCTGGACCACTTTGGGATTGTACCTGTCGGCGCATTCGTGACTACACAGAATGGTTGAGATTCCAAACCAGTCGGCGATCCGGATGATGGTTCCCATGTTGCCCGGATCCTGTATCGTATCCAGGGCGAGGAAAAGTCCGGAGGAAAGGACGACCGGTTCAGCGATCGGAAATTTTTCAACGAGCGCAATCGCCTTATTGGGCGTAGATAATTGTGAAATTTTACCTAAATCATCTTCGGCCACTTCAATGACGGCAATATCACCGGAGACTTTATTTTCCTTTATCCATTCATTCACCGCATATATTTCACGGATCTTCGTTCCTGGTGAAGCGAGTAGTTCCGCGAGTAGCTTCGGTCCTTCGGCAATGAACAGGCCTTCTTCATCCCTGTGTTTTTTCTGGCCTAAACTTTGGATATATTTGACCTTCGATTTACCAAGCATTGTTGTTTCAATTTAATTATGTCATCCGGCAAGTCAACTCTTACCAATCGCTTTCTTACTGCAATTATTGCCGGATCCGTTCTTGCAGCCTTCGCGTCCTGTACCATCGTTAAGAAGTACCCGCACGGAAAGCCCTTCGTTTACAAAACAAATATCAACTTAATAGGCAGCTTTTCAAAAGCAAAAAAGGAAGAGCTGGAGAATGGGCTGCGGGGACAGCTGGATGACAGCATGCGGGTGCGCAAACTCGACAAGCTGCTGTGGAGTGTGATGAAGAGCCCGCCGGTGTATGACAGCGTGAATGCCGATAATTCAATAACCTTCATGCGCGCACTCCTGGTATCGCTGGGATATTTCAGTGACTCGAGTTATTACAAGACCACGGTTAAATTAGAGAAGCCGGATCAATACAGGACGACCGTCGATTTCTATGTTCGCCCCGGGAAGCTTGTCACGCTCGACTCCATCGGTTATGACCTCCGCCAGCCGGAGTTGCAGCGTCTCGCTGATTCTACCCGGCCGCAGGCATTTATCAAGAAAGGGGATGCATTCGCCAAAATACCCATCTCTGCCGAACTCGACCGTCTCACGGAGCTCTACCGCAACAACGGTTATCTCCGTTTCAGCCGCGATGAGATGATCGGGCTCTGGGACACGCTCGATGTTTCCTTATTGCAGCCCTCTCTCGATCCCTTCGAGCAACTGGAGATCCTTCAACAACTGAGAGACCGGCGACTGAACCCTACGGCCAATCTTGAGATAAGACTAAAGGCGATCGATAGTATCAGGCTGACGAAGTACTACATCGGTAATATCACGATCTACCCGGATTATTCTGCCGATACGATAGGACTGGTCAGGAAAGAAACAGTGATGGAAGGGGTCACCATCATCCAGTATCATCATAAATTCAAACCGAAGATCTTCGCTCCCAATATCTACCTGCATCGCGACAGTATCTACCGGCAACAGACCTATGTGAGGACCATTAACCGGTTCAATGCCTTCGGTACCTGGCGGCTGGTAAATATAGACCAGTTACCCCGCGCCAACCAGGACACCGTCGATTTCGTGATCCGCTTGACGCCGGCGAAGAAATATTTGTTCAATACAAACCTTGAAGGGAGCATCAACCAAAGCGCTATCTCAGGCAACCTGTTCGGTATTGGCGTGAATGTAGGCGTGCAGAACCGCAACTTTGCCAGAGGAGCAAACCTGACGAATACCAACCTGCGATATGGTATCGAATTGGGTACAAGCGGGAACAGCCAGTTCATCCAGACACAGACAGCGAGCTTCAGCCACACGATCTATTTCCCGCGCTTTATTCCAAATTTTACCAGACTGATCCCCGAGAACCTGAGGGACAATTTCAAGACCTTCTTCACCTTCAATGCGGCCACGACAGAGCGACGGTTATTGTATAATCTTGCAACGTTAAATGCGGCATGGGGCTACGAATTTCAGCGCCGGAAGAAGTTGCTGACAATAAAATTTCCCAATATCGAATATTCATTCCTGAACCAACGGGACAGTCTCACGAAACTCATAGCGGCGAACCCATCGCTGAAGAATATCTTCACCGACGGCTTCATTGCGTCCATCATTGCGAATTTCACCGTGACCGGCGGCACCACCAACC
>DATHKS010000256.1:0-6405 GCA_035488975.1 Chitinophagaceae bacterium
TACTGGGTACAATGCCTAAAGTAAAGACGAATTCCAGCGCCAAAAAACGCTTCAAAGTTACGGCGACCGGAAAGATCATGCACCAAAAGAGTTTTAAGCGTCACATCCTGACGAAGAAATCCAAGAAACGTAAACGTAACATGAGAATGGACGGAACAGTTGCAAAATCCCATGTCGATTTTGTTAAACGCCTGTTACGCCTGAGGTAGTCTATTACCTTAATCGCCTCTAAGGGATCAATCGAATTAAAAAAATTAAAAACTCTTTACAATGCCTCGTTCAAAGAATGCAGTAGCCTCCAAGGCCCGCCGCAAAAAAATATTAAAACAAGCCAAAGGATTCTATGGCAAGCGTAAGAATGTTCTTACCGTAGCCAAAAATGTCGTCGAAAAGGGAATGACCTACATGTTTGTAGGCCGTAAGCTCAAGAAAAGAGAATACAGGTCCCTGTGGATCGCCCGTATCAACGCGGCAGTACGCGCCGAAGGCATGACCTATTCCCAATTCATCAGCAAATTGCAGAAGAAAGGAATCGAGCTCGACCGCAAGGTGCTCGCCGACCTGGCAATGAACAACCCGGAGACTTTCAAGAGCCTGGTTGATTCTGTCAAGTAAGCTTGAATAAAAAATTGAAGAGCCGCTCCATTATGGGGCGGCTTTTTCATTGGATGGGAGCGGGAAGTCGAAGCAAAGAAATTTTTGCTTTGAAATTTTCTCCAAAGGTCTACTTTTGTCGAGTTAAAAAATTTTAATTGGCTTCCGAAAAGCGATCCCCGAATCTCTCGATGAACAATACATACATGGACCTCGTCCAGCAGACCTTCAATTTCCCCCAGGAAGGCTTTGATCTGAAAGATGGTTACCTGCAATACAATAATGTCGATGTAAAGGCACTGATAGACAAGTATGGCACTCCCCTGAAGCTTAGCTACCTCCCGAAGATCGGGATGCAGATCAAGAAGGCGAAGCTGATGTTTGCAAACGCCTTCAAGAAACATAAGTACGAGGGCAAGTATTTCTATTGCTATTGTACGAAAAGCTCACACTTCAGTTTCGTGGTCGAAGAGGCATTGAAGAACGAGATCCATCTCGAGACCTCGTATGCATATGACATCGAGATCATCAAGAAGCTGTACGAGAAGAAGAAGATCACCAAGGACATTCATGTCATTTGCAATGGCTACAAGCAGAAGGGCTACACCCGCCGCATCGCCAACCTGCTGAATACAGGCTTCCAGAACGTGATACCCGTACTCGACAACAAGGAGGAGCTCCGTGAATATGCCAAGTCGGTAAAAGTGCCGTTCAAACTGGGTATCCGGGTGGCCGCAGAAGAAGAACCGACATTTCCTTTCTATACGTCGCGCCTCGGCATCCGCGCCAAGGACATCCTCGAATTTTACGTGGACCGCATTGAAGGATATGAAAGCAAGTTTCAATTGAAGATGCTGCATATCTTTCTCAACAAAGGCATTAAGGACGATATCTACTATTGGAGCGAACTGAACAAGATCATCAACCTGTATTGCCAGCTGAAGAAGATCTGTCCTGAACTCGATTCCATCAATATCGGCGGCGGTTTCCCTATCAAGCATTCCCTCGGATTCGAATACGACTACCAATTCATGATCAATGAGATCGTGGGGAATATCAAGACGGCGTGCAAGAAGGCAAAGGTGCCAATGCCAAATATCTTCACCGAATTCGGAAGTTTCACCGTCGGTGAAAGCATGGCGCATATCTACAGTGTGATAGGAGAGAAGGTGCAGAATGACCGGGAGAACTGGTATATGATCGACTCATCTTTCATCACCACGCTTCCGGATACCTGGGGCATCGGCGAACGCTTCCTCATGCTACCCATCAATAAATGGGATGTAGAGTACCAGCGGGTCGTGCTAGGTGGAATAACCTGTGATAGCCATGACTACTACGATTCGGAGGAACACATCAACGAAGTCTTTCTTCCCAAGATCAATAATGGAGAACCGCTCTACGTGGGATTCTTCCATACCGGCGCCTACCAGGATCAGATAAGCGGCTACGGCGGCATTAAACACTGCCTCATCCCATCACCGAAGCACGTCATAGTAGGATACGACAAGACCGGGAAACTGGTCGACTACCTCTATGCAAAGGAACAGACGGCGCAGAGTATGTTGAAGATATTGGGATATGTGAAGTAATACAAATTAGCAAATGTGCCAATTAGTAAATGTGCAAATTGAGCGTGCTCCGATGCGAAAAGTCTTTACTGACTAGCATCATTGGCACATTTGCACATTTACTAATTGACACATTTGATAATCGGCATTGGCTAATTATCTCCTCCTCCCATGATACCTCCTCCAATCATTATACTGGCTATGCCCGTAATACGAGCGGTTGATATAGCGCCTGTCGAGGTAATATCGGTTATCATATCCTCTCCAATACGTATAGCCCTGCGGACTCCTGTAGTAATAGCGACCATCGGAATACCTGCTGACCGGGTACCCGGGTCCGGAACTAATGATCAGCGATACGCCTGTGCGCGGAGGGTAGGAGCGGTATTCCCGGCTCGAACTGCAGCTGGTGATCACAACAGCCATGGCCAGGACGATTACCGCTTGTACAATTCTTACTCGTTTCATATTGATAGATTTTATTTTTAGACGATCCCGGGAGCCATTCGTTCACTTAAAACTTGTTAATATGCGCCGTTTTTTACTTTTCTTAACAATCCTTGTTTCCGGTAACGCCTCTTTTGCACAATCGGCCGAGGACTCTGTGAAGACCACTGTAAATACGCTGTTTACCGCGATGAAGAATGCCGACGCATCACTCCTGAAGAGCGTCTTTGCCGATAGCGCCATTCTGCAGACCATTACCCGCGACAAGGAAGGAAAGCTGGTTGTCAGGAATGAAGACGTAAAGGAATTCGTTGACTTCGTCGGTCAACAAAAGAAGGATGTTGCTGATGAGCGCATTGAATTCGGCACCATAAAGATCGATGGGCCACTCGCCATTGTATGGACGCCCTATCAATTCTATTTTTCAGGAAAATTCAGTCATTGCGGCGTGAACTCCTTCCAACTCGTCCGGTTCGACAATGGATGGAAGATCCAGTATCTCGTGGATACGCGCAGGAAGACAGGCTGCGAGCCGGCGAAGTAAGAGTAAACGTGAATCGTCAAACATCCAACGTGAATCGTGAATCGTCAATCGTGAATGGCACACTCTATAATGAGAATATTCGAATCGATCAAGGTTTTGTTCTAATCGATTCGAATATTATTATGGCGGAGTGTGCCATTCACGATTGACGATTCACGATTCACGTTTCACGTTAGACTATTTTCTCTTCAGGCGATATTTCTTGTTCACCTTCGGACTGTTGAAGTAATTGTTGAGATCCTTCTCGGACATCGTATTGGCCATCTCCACCGGCACGTCCACCAGTTGTACCTGCACCTGGCGGAGTTCTTCCCTTAGCTTAGCCGTCTTCTTCGTCACATCCGGGTCCTTTTCCCCAATGATGACATTATCGTTGATCATATACTGCAGGCGTTTGATGGAAGAACGGATCACCGCTGCCTGGTTCTGCTCGACCGAGCGGGTAGGGGAGGCCGCCTCCTTTATCGGTGTGAGCGCCACGCCCACACTTGGTAATACCTTACCCGTATTCTGCGAGGAAGTGCTGGAGGATGTGTTCAATATGGTACCGGTGAGCGCAGAACTTGCCGCCGTAAGATCAAAGCCCGTCCGCGCCGTCTTGGTTCCTCTTACTTTCTTATCCAATTGGAAGAATACGTATTGAAGTTGGAGGACATAATACTTGATGCTATTGGTAACTGCAGCATGCTCCTGTACGGCAAAGGGATAATTCAATGCATCCCTGACGATCACCTTTACAAAGGCAGTATCCCTTACCTTAAAACGGGTAAATCCAACGAAGCTCAATATGATCGATCTCTCTTTGCCGGGATCAGTGTCAGCAACAAAATCATACGGTGGCGTCCATGAAAACTGGTCATCGCAATGCTTCACCAGCTTGTAACCCGCTATCGGTACGCTGCTGCTGAATAAGATGTCCTCGATGGGGAAGTTGCCCGATTCACAAAGCACGCCGAAATCCACGGATTTCCCTTCCTCTACCTCCACCGTGCCCGAGACCGTGAACTTGATCTGGGGCTGCACCACTTCCGTATTGTAGAAGACCAGGGTAAAACTGGTATCGATCCTGTCGGCAGGATTGGAGAGGTTCTGTACACCGAGCTTTATCGAATATTCGGAATCGTATTTCAGTTTCCCCGAAAGGAAGTAGGATTTATCAGCCTTGAAGGATAGCAGGCCATTCTTGCTGATCTTCATTCCAACGGGAGAATTACGGATAAACCAGTAATACTTGGTCTCGTCCTTATTGATATTGAGCTGGTAGCTGAGCGTGGAATCTACCTGGACGGTAAAATAGGGGTTGATATTCGTGATGCGCAAAGGAGTATCTACAGTCACCGGCTGAATGATATGGGGCATCGTATCCGTGACCTGGCTGTAGGCAGTGAAATGAAGGACCACGATAATACAACAAAACCAAAGTTTCCTCATTCCGTAGATATTTAGATTAAATTAATGAAGTTGCGAAAATAAACCATTTACACTGAAATCGAATCTGTACATCTACAAACAGCTTCGTAAACAAAAAACCCCATCGTGGACACGACAGGGTATAAACCAAAACCAACTGCTTATGAGAAAGACTTATTGAATCGAAATTTCTTTTGCTGCTGCTTTGACTTCCTCTTTCTTAGGAAGGTTTAATGTTAAAACGCCATTAACATATTTTGCTTCGATGGCAGCGGCGTCTATTTTTTCATCCAGTGTAAAAGATCTTTTGAAGGACCGCGAGCTGTATTCCCTGCGGATCTGTTTTTCATTCTCCTGCTTCACTTCTTCCTTCTTGTCTGCGGAGATCGTTAACAACTGCTGGTCAAGGTTGACCTTGAAATCTGCCTTGTCGAAACCGGGAGCTACCACATCGATAGAATAGCTGTTTTCATTTTCCCTGATATTCACCGGCGCGGATCCCTTCGATTGCCCGTTCTTATATAAGACGGGAAATTCTGCGAAAAGATCATCCACGAAATTGTTAAAATGTCCTTCAAAGGGGCGATGGTTGAATTTTACCTGTGTCATAATCGTATTAGCGTTTTTAGATTTAGAATTTGTTTCCGCAATTGTTTTTCAAACCCTGTACCACTCGATTTTTACTTCTTTTTGCTGTCATTTTCACGGCCGATCACGATAGAAAAGCGACAGATTTACAGGCTGTTCCATCAAAAACTGACATAATTACCTTTTTACTTTGCCAGTGAACTTTTTATCTACATTTGCGTTGCTAACATTAAAACCCCACAATTAATATGTATCCAGAAGAAATAGTGACCCCCATGAAAGAAGAGCTGACCGATAACGGCTTTTCCGAACTGCTCACGGCGTCAGAAGTAGACCAGCAATTAGCTAAGGAGGGAACGACTCTCGTAATGATCAATTCGGTTTGCGGTTGCTCGGCGGGATCTGCCCGGCCGGGTGTGCTCATGGCTGTAGTAAATGCGAAAGCAAAGCCTGACTTCCTTACTACGAGTTTCGCCGGGTTCGATATCGAGGCGGTGAACTCATTGCGTGAACACCTGCTTCCTTATCCTCCATCTTCGCCAGCGATCGCATTATTCAAGAATGGAAAACTCGTGCATTTCATCGAGCGCCACCAGATAGAAGGCAGACCTGCCCAGATGATAGCCAACAATCTTATCGGAGCTTTCGAGCAACATTGCAATTGATATTTCCCCCTCGGGAATCGAATACCTTTCTGCCCATGTAGAAGGGTATTTTATTTTATGGTGGCTTGTTTTTTACATTGTATATTGCCTTTTTCTAACCAACCAGCAGCAGATGTATCCCAATCTTTATTTTGCTTTTAAAGATCTTTTCGGAGTAGAGTGGAAATTTCTTCGGTTCATCAATTCCTTTGGTTTTTTTGTAGCTATTGCTTTTATCCTGTCAGCCCTGGTACTGGCGGCAGAGTTGAAGCGCAAGAGCCGGGAAGGCCTGCTCCAGCCAAAAGAGATGCAGGTGATGGTTGGTCGACCGGCAACGGCGGCCGAATTAATACTGAATTTTCTCCTCGGTTTCCTCCTGGGATATAAGATCCTCGCCCTGTTCATCATGGACAATTCCGCCACGGAAGATCCGCAGGCATTCATATTCTCCGGCATCGGGAGCTGGCCCGCAGGGATACTGCTGGGATTGCTTTTCGCAGGCCTGAAATGGTATGAGAAGAATAAACAGAAGCTTCCTTCACCCGAGAAAAGGACGGTCCGGATCTGGCCGCAGGACAGGGTAGGGGAGATCACCATACTAGCGCTT
>DATHKS010000257.1:0-10700 GCA_035488975.1 Chitinophagaceae bacterium
AGAAGCGAAAGCGAATACGACACCTTTGGTGTCGGACATTCCTCTACATCCATCTCCGCGGCCCTCGGCATGGCCATGGCAGCAAAATACAAAGGAGAAACGGACCGTAAATGTGTAGCAGTGATAGGAGATGGCGCCATGACAGCCGGTCTCGCCTTTGAAGGCATGAACCACGCAGGCGTAGCAGATACAGACATGCTGATCATTCTCAACGACAACAATATGGGAATCGATCCCAATGTCGGCGCACTCAAAGAATACCTCACCGATATCACGACCTCCCCCACTTATAATAAAGTGAAGGACGATGTCTGGAAACTGATGGGCAAACTCCCCGTAGGAAAGAATTTCTCACGAGCCATGGGACATAAGCTCGCCGAAGGACTCAAGGGAATGGTAAGCAGCAGCGCCAATCTTTTCGAAGCACTCAAGCTCCGCTACTTCGGTCCGATAGACGGTCACAATGTCGCCAAGCTCGTCGATACCCTCAAAGACCTTCGCGATATTCCTGGCCCGAAGATCCTGCATATCCTTACCACGAAAGGAAAAGGCTATGCCCTTGCCGAAAAGGACCAGACCAAATGGCATGCTCCCGGCCTCTTCGATAAAGTAACAGGAGAGATCTTCAAGAAGAAGTTCGAAACACCTCAACCGCCGAAATACCAGGATGTGTTCGGCTATACGATCATTGAACTGGCAGAGAAGAACGATAAGATTTTCGGCGTGACGCCGGCAATGCCCTCCGGATCTTCATTGAAATTCATGATGGACCAGATGCCTGACCGCGCTTTCGATGTGGGCATCTGCGAGCAACATGCTGTAACGCTAAGTGCGGGCATGGCAACCCAGGGAATGAAGGTGTTTTGCAATATCTACTCCTCGTTCATGCAACGGGCCTACGACCAGGTGGTGCATGATGCAGCGATACAGAAGCTACCGGTTATCTTCTGTCTCGACCGCGCAGGTCTTGTGGGAGACGACGGGCCTACGCATCACGGAGCGTACGATATTGCCTATATGCGTTGTATCCCAAACATGATCATCAGTGCACCCATGAATGAAAGTGAACTTCGCAACCTGATGTACACAGCTCAACTCGATTCAACCGATCTTCCCATTGTGATACGCTATCCGCGTGGTGAAGGCGTAATGCCGGAATGGAAGACAGAAATGAAAGAGATCAGGATCGGTAGTGGAAGAAGACTCAAAGAGGGTAAGGACATCGCGATCCTCTCGTTCGGGCATCCCGGTAATTTTGCGGCGAGTGCCATACGCGATCTGAGGAATGACGGCATCACACCCGGTCATTACGATATGCGTTTCGCCAAGCCACTCGATGAAGCATTATTACATGAAGCCTGCAGCCAGTATAAAAAATTGATCACCGTAGAAGATGGCACGGTGGAAGGAGGCTTCGGCAGCGCCATACTGGAGTTCATGGCCCTCCACGGCTACAAGAACGACATCAGGATACTCGGCATTCCCGACGCCATCATTGAACATGGAACGCCCAAAGAGCTACAACAGGAATGCCTGTTTGATGCAAATGGAATAAGGACGGCGGTGTTGGAAATGATGCGGGAGAAGGTTACGATTACAGCGGGCTGAGAAAATGTGCCAATTCGTCAATGTGCAAATGTGCCAATGATCCTAGTCAGTAAAGACTTTTCGCATCGGAGCACGCTCAATTGGCACATTTGCACATTGACGAATTTGCACATTGCCTAATTTCCCTCATTCAGATTAATTTATGCTCTACGGCCAGCTTAATCAGCGTTGCCGTATTCTTCACATTGAGTTTTGCCAGCAGGTTCTTGCGATGGCTATCCACCGTGAACTGGCTCACGTATAATTTTCCTGCGATCTGTGGATTTGTAAATCCCTCGGCTATCAGCGTCAGTACTTCCTTCTCCCGCCGGCTTATGATTGGGATCGCGTCCTTTGATGAAAGCTGGTATTGACGAAGGGCTTCTCCTACTTCACCACTGAAATATATGCCACCATCGGTAACGGCATGAATAGCGGTCAGCAGATCTTCCTTCGAAGAATTTTTCAGGATATATCCCGACGCGCCATTCTCCATCATCTTCTTGATGTAGAGCCCCTGGTTGAAGGTGCTCAGGCCGAGGATGAAGATGCCGGGGTATTTTTGTTTGAGCTGGCCGCAGAGCTCCACCCCACCTATATCGGGGAGATTGATATCGAGAAGGATGATGTCTGCAGTATTATTGACGAAGAATCCGAGGCATGATTGTGCCGTCATGGCCTGGCCGGACCATTCAATGTCCTTCTCGTGTTGTAAGAGCGACCGGATCCCTTCGATCACAACCGGATGATCATCTACAATGAACACCTTTATCATAACTAAACGGTGAATTCTATGGTAACCGATGTTCCCTTTCCAGCCAGGGATTGAATATCAATTTGTCCTTTGAGATAATCGACACGGGAACGAATGCTCATCCAGCCCGAACCCTTGCTTTCTTTCAGCAAGTCTGCATCGAAGCCCTTTCCATTGTCTTCAACCAGGACACTAAGCCTGTTTTGCTCCCTGATCACCTGGACCAGCACATCCGTCGCTGCCGAATGCTTAAGAACATTATTCAACAGTTCCTGTATGATCCGGTAAATGATGATCTCCGAAGAGGCTTCTATGCGTTCAGTCATCCCGAAGGACTGATATTTTACTTTGACCAGGTTGGTGGCATTCATGGAGAGGCAATACTCCTTCACCGCTTCATCCAGGCCGAACTTGGTCAGCATTTCCGGCATCATGTTATGCGCCACTCTCCTCAATTCTTTTATGGCGGTGTCGATCATATCCAATGACCGTTCGAAGACGGTCATGTTGTCCGGGGTTACAATCAAATTGTCTTTCATATTGCTAAGGGAAAATTTTACACCGGATAACAAGCCGCCGAGTCCATCGTGCAGGTCCTTGGCGAGGCGACTGCGTTCGTCTTCCTGTCCTTTCAACAGGGAGTCGACGGCAACCAGCTGGCGGTCTTTTTCCAATTCAATGATCCGTTGCCGGTGGATCTCCTCCCGCTGCATAGCCAATTGTCTTCGATTGCGGAGATTGCGGTAAGCGAGGAAGCTAAGCAACAGGAGCACTACCACGGAACCCACCAGCACGTAGTTAAGCGTGGATTTCTGGCGAAGGCTGAACGCCTGGGCCAGCTTATCCTTCTGCAATTGAAGGATCTCCTTTTCCTTCTTCTCCGACTGGTATTGTGCGTCCAGGAATTCGATGCGTTTTATATTCGACTCCGAGTACAGGCTATCCTTGATGGCAATGAATTTGTTCCTGTATGAAAGCGCTTCTTTATAGTGTCCTTCCCTTTCCTCCATCTCAGACATTGCATCATATACGGTTTGCTCCAATGAAATGTTGGAATTGTCCTTCGCATTCTTCAAAGCATTGTTAAGATATCGCCGGGCCGAGGGGAAATCGGCCAGGTAGACATAGCAGGTGCCAATTGTAAAAAGCGTGGTGCCTATCAGACCCTGGGATGCCATCAACTGCGCCTCTGCCATGGCTTTTTGATAACTGGCCAGCGAATTCCTGTAGTCCTTGATATTATAATAGTACTCGCCAAGATTCGAGTAGAATAGGAATATATAGTACGTGTTCTTCAGCTCATCGGCAATGGCCTTCGACCGTTCCAGGTAGGGCATGAACTCGCCATACTTCTGCATCTTGATGAGCATATTGGCATAGGCCAGGTTGGCTACCATGATCAGGCTCTGGTTATTGACCTTGTTCGCGAAAAGGAGTCCCTTCTTGCTGTACACGAGAGCATTCTCGAATTTCATCAGCTCTGAATACACCGTGCAAATATTTCCATAGCCGTAGCCGAGATTGAAATTGAGTGAGTCGTTCTCCTCGTAAAACTTTACGACGCTCATGAAATAATCGAGCGCACCGGCGAGATCCGAGTTGAGATAATGAATAACGCCCAGGTTATTCCTAAGGGATGCCACATGGCGTTTGATCCTGCGGGTCTGTGGTTGCTTTAGAAAAATATTAATGGCGGACACATAATAGTCCATCGCCTTCTTCTGATCATAACGGGTATAGAGAACGCCCGCGAGCTCATCTCCCATCGCTGCAAATTCTTCACTGCCCGATTTCTTCGCTATCTCCTCCACCTGCCGGAGATAGCCCCGCGCCTTACTGGTATCCACATTGTCATAATTCTTCCCCAACTGAACCAGGATATCCACTCTCGCGGAATCCGTCGTTTGTTTTTGCAACAATGATTTAAGACTATCGATGATTGTTGTTTGGGCATGCAGATCCTGCGTGGAAAGCAAGGCCATGAAGAAAATGATGCTGATATAAAAAAGTCTGGGATTCACTGCATAAAACAGTTAGGATGATTAAATGTACTGTTTACCACGGCACTTTCCATTTGTTTCCGAAAAAATCACCCTTTAGGGTGAATTCCACGAAACCCGCACTAATTCACAGTTTCAGGGGATTGTCACGGCCTCCTGAATCAAATACTTTTGACTTTTCGCCTCCCCCCTGGAAAACCAGTAGCACCTACCCGGGATGAAAACACTGGTAACAATTCATCAAACTATATTTATGAAACGATCATTTCTCTTCCTCCTTCTTTTCGTTGTGAGCTGCATTTACCTTCCCGCAAAATCACAAGGCAAGCCTGGCAAACCGGTTCCGAAGTACGACACCATCATCCGGAAGCATGTAGAAAAGCCCGTTGTAAAGCCGGTAGTCAAGCTGGAGATCGTGATCCCGGTTCCGGAGTTCATCAACCAGCCTTACTATTATGATAGAAACGATAATAAACTGGTCCGCCTCGAGAACACCACGGCCCTGCTGATCTCGAAGAAGAAGACGCTGGGCCTGAAGGGTGCGAAGCAGTTCTTCAGCATGGATGATGCATCGTCCAAAGCGAGGTTCACGGCCAAGAGTGATATCGCATTCATCATAAAGACGAGTGGTGATGTGATCGATCTTACCTCCTATATCAAGCTCTACAAATTCATTCCCGCCGATGAGAAGCGACAGGTAACGATCACATCGAAAGAAGGCATCCTCAATAATAATGAAGAAGGTAAGGGAAGGCTCGTCAGCTTCAGTGTGAAAGCCCTCTCCAAGGACAACTACCTTATTCAATTCGGCGAGGCGATGGAGGCGGGTGAATATGGTTTCGTGTGGGTGAAGAATATGGAACAAAAAGAATTCAACGTATTTGCCTTTGGCATCGACTGGAAGAATATCGATTAACAAATTAAATCCCTGTAGTTATGCGGACACTCGCCTGTCTTTCTTTTGCACTGCTCCCATTATTGGTTTCTGCCCAACAGATCTCCGTATCCGACTCCATCACCCGGTTTGGCATCACCGAAAAAGGAATTCCTGCCGGTGAAATGGCCAATAGCAGGATCGGCGAGGAAGGGAGTACGCTACTTTCCTCCGATGGTAAGGTGGAACTCATCTTCCCTGCAGGAGCAGTGCAAAAGAAAACGGTTATTAGCATTCAACCGGTCACCAATCTTGCGCCCAACGGAAACGGCTACGCTTATGAAATGAAGCCATCGGGCATACATCTTCAAAAGCCAGTACGCATCATCTTTCATTACTCGAACGAGGAAACCGAAGGAAGTCTATCCACCTTACTCAATATGGCGACGCAGGATGAAGAGGGTCACTGGTCCCCGTTGAAAGAAGTAGAGATCGATACTATCAACCATACGGTAAGCGCCTCCATTTCCCATTTCAGTTACTATGCGATTTATGGAAAAGTGAAATTAAGACCCTCCTCTGCAAGAGTAAGAGTGAATGAGACGGTGCGATTGATTATGACAAGCATCTTTGAATATAACGGAGACGAAAGCCTGGAAGAAACCTCCCTCCTAGGTACCAAGCTGAGCGGGCCCCCGGCCTGGAGTGCAAATGCCGTACCCGGAGGCAATGCGGCAGTCGGTACCGTGTCAGCTTCAGTAGCATTCAGCTCACTCTACAAGGCACCCGCCCGCGTGCCACATCAGAACCCCGTTGCTGTAACGGCAGAGATCAAAGGCTCGACAGGCGTGATCGATGGAAAGAGTTTCAATAACCTGAAACTGGTATCGAATATCACGGTGTATGACAAAGCGTGGGAAGTAAAATTAGAGAGCACCATGAAAGGCGGTTCGAAGCAGGCATGGGGAGGCCTCATAACCTATGCCGATGCCGGCAGTTTCCTTTTCTCGATGGAGAAGGCGGAACCGGCTGTGCTCAATGTCAAGAACCACCTCGAGAAGATGACGAATAATTGCACGAAGCTCGTTTTGAATCCTACCACCTGCACCGGGCTCATCCATATCTCCACTGTCAGGAGCATAAAAGTGACTCCGGCCAATCCGCCCTCGGAACCCTTCCCCAGAGTAGAGATATGGTTCGTTCCCTTTCCCGTCGAGATTACGAAATACCGGTTCACCTGTCCGCCACCACCGGGAGTAAAGGAAAGCGCTAATGGCACCATCGACGAGTCGACCACGGCAAGAGGCATGCCATCGCCGATGTTCATGTTGTCCCATATGCCATCTCTCCCATCTTACTTAAAATTTATTGCAAAGGAAGGTGAGCAGGTGATTGGTCAGATGGGCGAACCGGGTAGCGAAGTGTACTATAAAATGTCCGTCAATATGGTCAAATAATAACTCTTCGGGGTAGAAGACCCGGAAGAAGATCCACCCTATTCTCATGCAACCATTAACCGTTTAAAAAAATAATCATGAAAAAAGCATTCATCATTCTCCTCCTTATCTTCCCGGCCAGCGTCTTCGCACAATTTGGTATCAAGGCAGGCCTCAACTTCGCAAATGTTACGAAGGCCTCATCCATCACCAACAGCAGCCGCACCGGTTTCCATGCGGGGATATTCCTGGCGCCCTCCTCCAAGAAAATATTCGGATCGCGCACCGAGATCATCTTTTCGCGCCAGGGATACAACTATAAGTCGGGCACCAATACGGGAACGGTAGACCTCAACTACATCATGCTCCCGCAGTACATGACCATCAACATCACAAAATATTTCCAGTTGCAATTCGGTGCTCAAATGGCCTTCCTGTTGAATGCCAAGGCCGATAGCAGCACGGCAACAGGCCAGCCGTCTCCATACGGAAAGGCCCTCGATCTCTATAACAAATTCGATTATGGTTATGGCGGAGGGTTCGAGATACACCCGGTAAAGGGATTGATCATTGGCGCACGGGTGAATATCAGTCTCGGGAATTTATATAAGGACCCTTCCAGTTTTGCCGGGACAACACCTACAACCAGCAGCTTCGTCCCCAAGGTGAATGTAAAGAATAACGTATTCCAGTTCTTCGCAGGATGGAGATTCGGAAAATAAGCAAACCCTATTCCCTGACGATTAAAATATTCCGGATGAAAAAGATACTGTTATTCTTTATGGCGTCCTGCGGCATGGCTTCCCTTTCCGAGGCGCAGGTGCAGTCACAGCAATACCCCGAGCCGGACTTCACGCATGAGGTCTCTTTTCTGAAGCGCGATAGCGTCTTCTCGACCGTCAGGCTGGAGAAAGGAAGTTCGAAGATGGAGAGCAAGACAAAGATGGGCGGTCTCGGCGGATCGGAGACCGGCTATTCGCTCGAAGGCAGCCGATCACCCATCCGGCTGCCTTCGGGAAATATATCCTTCGTGTATAGTACCGGTGAATCGGTTAAGACACCATCTGCGTCGACCGACTCGATAATGAGAGCGAATGGAATGGACCCCTCCGCCATGAGCGGAATGGGCAGCATGGGTGGAATGTCAGACCCCTCGAACCAAATCAGTCTTTATAAGATGGACAGTGAAAAGGGCAACCGGAAGATCACGCTCATGAAAAGTCCCGGCGCCATGCCTTTCGGAAGCAAGAAGACAAAATCCGCGGATAAACTCACACTGAGCATGCGCAAGATCAGGGAGGGCTATTGGGAGTTCGTAGTCGACAAGCCGTTGACGAGAGGCGAATATGCATTCGTGATGATCGATATGATGAATATGAGCGGGGGGATGTTGTTGTTTGGGTTTGGAATAGACTGAAAACAATTAGCCAATTAGGCGTGCTACGATTTGTAATGACATTACGAATAAGGATCATTGGCACATTTACAAATTGGCACATTGGCTAATTATTTTTATGGAATACTGCACGACAGGAATCTTCATTCCATGTTCCGCCCGCCACTCCTCCTGCTATATTTATTCCTTGCCTTGTCATTCGCCTGGTTCGTGTCGGGCGGGAGGGTAAGGAAACATGCTGCATTCGAAACGGCGCTGAGATCGGATGCCGGAAGCGGGAGATCTGTTTATGATAAAATGAGATTGAAGGCGGATGAGGCGCGGACCTTCATTGCACGCAAGGGATATGATAAGGGTATTTGTTTCCTCGTTGATATGAGTCTTCCTTCCGGAACCAATCGATTCTTCGTGTACGATCTGAACAATGATACGCTAGTGAGTAGCGGGTTGGTGGCCCACGGACGGTGCAACCAGAACTGGCTGGAAGGAAGGAAATATGGAAATACAGTGGGTTGTGGATGCACTTCTCTCGGAAAATATAAGATCGGGCATTCCTATTCGGGAAGATTCGGCCTCGCATTCAAACTCTATGGACTGGATAAGACGAACGATAAGGCCTTCGACCGGTTCGTCGTCCTGCATTCATATGATTGCGTTCCGCCCAATGAGCAGCCCGGTGAGATTTGCCAGAGCGATGGCTGCCCGATGGTCTCACCAGGATTTCTTCAGCATCTGAAACCGGTTATTGAAGGAAGGGAGAGGCCGGTTTTGTTGTGGATTTACGAATAAACAATTTGACAATTTGGCAATTTGATAATTAGCCAATGATCCTTGTTACATTAGTCATTACTCATCGGAGCACGCCACATTGTCAAATTGCCAAATTATCAAATTACCCAATTTAGGCCAGAGCGGCCTCCATCGTAATCGTCGTATTCAATAATTTACTGATCGGGCAATTCGCCTTTGCATCTGCTGCAACGTCGGAGAATTTGGCTGCATCGATACCGGGAACTGTGGCCTTCACTTCGAGATGACTCGCAGTAATGGAACCATTCTCCAGTGTAATGGTGCACTTCGTATCAATGTTGTCTGCAGTAAAGCCTGCTTCATTCAGCGCGAAACTAAGTTTCATCGTGAAACAATCTGCATGTGCGGCCGCTACCAGTTCCTCGGGGTTTGTACCGGCGCCTTCGGCAAACCTGCTCGAGAAAGAATATTGTGTATTGTTGAGGATGCCCGATTGGGTAGTCGTCAATCCCTTGCCCTCTTTGCCTGTACCTTTCCAGTTTGCTGTAGCGAAACGTTTCATAACTAGTAATTTTAATTTTTATTGAGGTTGGTTTTCTTCTGCTAACTCGGCCAGCCTGTTTTCCGGCTCATTGTATTCTATGATGAAATTATTCATGCCGTCGCCGATCATGATCTTCATGAATTTCTGCTGTATCAGTTCAAGCAATGAGAGGAAGAGGAAAATTGCATGTACCCTGTTCTGCGCCTTCTCGAATATCTTCTCGAAGGAGACGGTCTTTTCTTTCTCAGCGAGGGAAAGCATATCCTCGCGGCTGGCCTCCATAGTATAGCGGTATTGGACCACGGTATGCACGGGGGCATTGACACGATCCGAATATTTCTGCATCGCCTTCTCGAAGGCCTTCATCAATTTGAACAGCGTGATATTCTGGATCTCCGTTCCCTCACCGGCCTCCTCTCCAATAGACGATAATTCCTTTTGAATATTCCCCCTCTTGACCATGAGCATCCGCAGCGCCTCCATTTCCGCCATCTGGGCGGATGCCTCCTTAAAGCGTTTGTATTCGAGGATCTTGTTTACGAGTTCCTCGCGCGGATCGATCTCATTGCCCTGTGCATCCAGTTCCTTCCTCGGCAGGAGCATCTTGGCCTTGATCCGCATCAGCGTGGAAATAAAGAGGATGAACTCGCTTGACAATTCAATATTCAGTGTATCCTGCTGGTGAATGAAATCCAGGAAATCATTGGTGATGTTGGTAATAGGAATATTGTAGATATCCAGTTCATCTCTTTCAATGAAGAATAATAAAAGATCGAATGGACCTTCGAACTGGGCGAGTTTGATCTGGTACGATAAGGGATTGGCCATATGAATAAATATAAACCCTGTTCCTGACGTTTTTTGTCAAAAACAGGGCTCAAAAATAAGGGAAATAAAATTGACGGCTATTTCTTTAAAGCGTCCCTGATCTCGCGTAAAAGTATCACTTCTTCCGGGGTAACTGCCGGTGGCGGGATCTCTTTTTTCTTCATGCTGTTCATCCCTTTTATCAGCAGGAAGAGGATAAACGCAATGATGATGAATTTGATGACTGCAGCAATGAATTTTCCATACTTGACCGCCCCCCACGACAACTGGTCGAGATTCTCCGCATCGGCGGCCTTTAATGCAGGTGTGAGCAGCAATGGGGTGATGACATCATCCACCAATGATGAGACGATCGTGCCGAAGGCGGCGCCGATTATTACCGCCACGGCCAGGTCGACCACGTTGCCTTTTAAAGCAAAATCCCTGAATTCTTTAAGCATTCCCATAACAAAAATTTAAAGGTTGAAGGGTTTGGTTTTAAACAACAAAAAGGTACCTCAATTGTGAAGAAATACAAAAATAGTTTGCTCA
>DATHKS010000258.1:0-4732 GCA_035488975.1 Chitinophagaceae bacterium
TTCACTTTCATCGTAGGTGACCCGCCACCCATTCTCCTATTCTTCATTGCAGTTGCCTTACTGATGGGTATTAATATTGCCGTTGAGCCCAACAGCAGTGCGCTGGCGCTGGAGCCGATGGGAGACATGGCAGGTATAGCCTCGGCAGTTTATGGAACGGCCTTCTTCTTCATTGGATCATGCCTGGGATCAGTCATCAGCCGCTTGATGGTGAAAGGAGTTTTCCCTCTTGTGCTGAGTTTTCTTATCATTGGAGTGATCACGGTGCTCCTGGTATTCAGCGATGCTCGTCCGCTGAGCAGGAAGCTGCAACGTGAATCATCAACGTGAACCAACAACGTGAATCATCAACGTGAATCGTGAATCGGCAATCGTGAATAGCCTCCGATCCTGGCATTTTTCCTAAAGGTCTCGGGTAAATGGAAGGCACTAATAGATTTTTTGTGTAAAAAAATATTCTTCGTGAATTCATCAGCTGTCCCGGTAATAAGCTCGAAGCGCCAAGCTTCTCTCCGCATCTCGGTTTCCTCCTCACCGGGAATTAACCACGGAATAGCATGTACCTGCCTGGTATTTTTTTGATATGATGAATTACTAAAATAATAAATACGCCAGAGCCGGGAGGTTTCGGCGTGGCGGCTCGATCCTTTCATCGGAAATATTTTACAACTAATTAGGCAAAATAAAGCTGCCTCCTTTAATTTGTACTACATTTAAACAAAGTGAACAAGCAATGCCATTATCCAATCTGTCTGTCGAATTAAAGAGGATTGACCAAAAAACAATGGCCGATCTCGTGGAGTTGCAGCTAAGGGACTACCTGCGAAAGAAGTCCTTTAAACCGGGAGATCCGCTGCCGAGTGAGCAACAGTTGGCCGACGCCCTCGGCGTAAGCCGCAGTGTGGTGAGAGAGGCATTGAGCCGGTTGCGGATGCTGGGCATTGTAGAAACCAGGAAGAAGAGAGGCATGCTGCTCTCGAGACCGGATATACTCGGCTCCTTTGAAAGAGTGCTCGATCCGTTGATCATGGATAAGAAGACGCTGCAGGACCTCTTCGAACTGCGGCTTACGCTAGAAGTAGGACTGGCCGATATCCTGTACATACGAAAGAAGAAGAAGGATGTCGACGAACTGGAGGCCATCGCAGTCCGCCAGCAGTTGACGGTAGGAAAACCGACCTTCCGGATCAAGCATGAGATAGCCTTTCATGGTAAGATATACCAGATGACGGGAAATGAGACCATGCAGCGATTCCAACATATGCTCCTGCCGATTTTCGGATACGTAATGGAACTGGAAAAAGTCTACACTCCGGCCTCCGTTTCACATATACAACTCGTCGAACTCCTGAAGAATGGCACCAAGGAAAAATTCCGCCAGGGCATGCTCCAACACCTCAAGCATCATTTCGAGCAGATAAAATAAACGGAAGAAAATTTTGCCGTTTCAGGAAAATCTGTATTTTTATTATGTAGTACATATCTACTAATACACATTATCAATTACTTTCTTGCTTAAAACAACGATTGCTTATGAAAAAGAGATATTCTTTTCTGAAGCTGATTTCCTCTCTCATTACGGCTGCCCTTCTATTTACTCCCTTTCTTGCCATGGCGCAGGTACGAACCATCACCGGTCATGTGGTCGACAGCACCGGCGCTAGCATTGAACGTGTAAGCGTGAAGGTCAGGGGTACCTCAACGGGAACGGCTACCAGCGCAGATGGCTCGTTTGCTATCAGCATCAGTTCTGCTTCCGCCGTCCTGGTGTTTTCCAATATCGGGTACCAGACACAGGAGCTAAGACCGGGCGATCAGAATGATCTCTCCATCACGCTGGTCCATGTGAATGAGACCCTATCGGACGTAGTGGTGATAGGATACACATCGCAGTCGAAGCTGAAGACGACGGCGGCCATATCCAAATTGAATCCGGATGAAATGAGAAACACCTCCAATCCGAGCCCCGTGCAAGCCCTGCAGGGAAAGATCGCCGGGGTATCCGTACCCGTAACGGCCGGTCAGCCCGGTGGAGGCGCCGTCAACATCATCATCAGGGGCGGTACAAAGCCCAATGTATATGGATCCGGTCTCGGCAACAATGGCGGCACCAGCTATGGCGCTTCCGACGGATCCAGTCCACTGGTTGTAGTAGATGGCGTGTTCAGAGCGCTAGCCGATATCAATCCCGACGATATCGAATCCATGCAGGTGATGAAGGATGCTGCTTCCACCGCCATCTATGGTGCACGCGGCGCCAATGGCGTCATCGTGGTCAAGACAAAAGGGGGAAAGTATAATAGCAAGATGAGTGTCACACTCAATCATCGTACCACCTGGGAGACACAGGCCCGCGATTATAATTACGTGGATGCTGAGCAATACCTGCGTCTCGCCCGCACCACGGTAAAAAATACGGCCGATCCGATCGACAAGAACAACCTGCTTAACAACGGAGGCTTTTCGGCAGGCACCCGTATCTACACGGCAAAGGGTCAATACGGAAAGAACATCAACCTCACCGCATTATATGATAACATCGTGGCAGTAGAAGGCCAGGCATATGTGGACGGCCTGATCGCTAAAGGATGGCAGGTGATGGACGATCCCATCAATCCGGGCACGAGGCTATTGTACGCCGATAACCACTACCAGGATATGTTGTGGAACACGGGTGTTTCTCAAAATGAAAACCTGTCTATAGACGGCGGAAGCGACAAGGCTAATTATAATGTTGCATTCGGTTATACCAACCAGAAGGGTGTGTTCGTCGGTACGAAGTATAAACGTTATGATGCACTAGCCAACTTCGGCTTCAAAGCATCGGAGAACTTCAGGCTGGATGTGAACCTGAGTTACCAGAATATTATTCCCAATTACGTCGATGCCTACCAGAATGATCTCGTGAGAGCAATTCGTGTCACACCATTGATCCGCACTTTCAAAGACGATGGCAATCCCATGCCGGGCGAATTGTACACGGTGCGCAACAGGTTCCATACTTTGAAGTACGATGACATGCGGACCTCCACGGAAAGAATGGTAGCAAGAGTGGCCGGTGACTGGACCATCATCAAGGGACTTCATTTCAAACCCTCCTTCTCCTACCTGTGGAACGATTACCGCGAAACATTTTTCCGTAAGGCTACACCGGCAGACGAGGTACAGCCTTCTACCCAGCGTCAGAAAACAGACTATACCAGCAACTCCAGACAACTCATGATCGACCAGGTATTGCAGTATGATTTTAATTTGAACACGCTACATCATTTCACACTGCTCGGTGGCGTAAATTATACCAGGAACACGGGAAATATCGCGAGCCTGGGTTCTCAACGCGGCACCAATGACTATATCTATACCATCAATGAACCCACCACCACCGTTATCAATGGTGTGGTGATGACCAATGTAACCAATTTCGGTACCTCGTTCAGCGAATCCAAGTCGGCGAGCTCGTTCGGACAGGTCAACTATGATTACGATGCACGCTACCTCTTTAGCGGCACGCTTCGCTACGATGGGTTCTCCAACTTCGCACCGGAGAATAAGTACGCCATATTTCCCTCCGCCTCGGCGGGCTGGAACATTAGCCAGGAACATTTCTGGCATAGCCGCGTGGTGAACGCATTGAAATTGCGGGGCAGTTGGGGAAGCGCCGGTCTCAGCGACCTTAGCATAACGGATACTTACGGTGGCTATTCGGTGACCACCTACGCACTGGGCTCCGGTATCCTGAGAGCGAATCTCTCCAATCCCGCACTCAAATGGGAATCGACGGAAACAACCGACCTGGCCTTCGACGCCGGCTTCTTCAACAACCGTGTCACACTGACCGTAGACTTCTATGATAAACTCACGAAGAACAGGCTGGCGTCCAAACCGCTTCCTTCTGAATCTCCTTTCTCTTCTATAACATTCAATAATGGTATACTTCGCAATCGCGGAATAGAAGTGGAGCTTGGCGCTACCGTTCTTAAAATAGGAGATTTTGCATGGAGGTCGAATTTCTCCTTCGCCTACAACAAGACTGTCATGGTAGACCTTCCTGATAATGGGCGTGCAAAGAATCGCCAGGGAGGAGACCTCGTGTACGATCCATCTTCCAAACAATTAGTAGAGGCCGGTGGATTTGCCGAAGGCGAACGCCCCTATTCCCTGTATGCGTACAAAGTGCTGGGAGTATTTTCAACGGATGCGGAAGCTGCCGCATGGAATGCAACAAAGAAGGATAATCTCGCCTCCCCGCAAGGCATCATTCTCGGAAAAAGAGCCGGCGATTACATTTTCGATGATATCAATAACGATGGCGTGATCGATACCAAGGACCAGGTCTTCATGGGATATCGCACGCCCACCATTATAGGAGGTATGCAAAACACGTTCAGCTATAAGCGCCTTTCGATGCGCGTCACACTCGATTATGCCGCTGGTCACCTGATCAGCAATGGAGCATTGGCCCGTTCACTCGGACAGGGAAGAGCATTCAATGAAGGCGCACCCAGTGAGGCCCTCGGTTCCGATATCTGGCAAAAAGCAGGTGATGTAGATAAAAAATATGCAAGGTTCTCCTTCGCGGATTTCGATTTCGGACAGCGAAACTACCTGCGTTCGGCTACACTGGGAGTCAACAATGGCTACGGCTCGGATGTGTCCACGATGATCGAAAAGGGTGACTTCATTGCACTCCGTGAAATATCCATAGCGTACGACCTGCCTTTGCCAATACTTC
>DATHKS010000259.1:0-9928 GCA_035488975.1 Chitinophagaceae bacterium
AGATGAATGTGATGAATGGAGCGGGCGTCAACTGCGGCTGGCCGATATTCGAGGGTGTAACACCATTATATAAAGCCGCCATCACCAATGCGACTAGTTATGCCGGCCTAGTTGTCGGCAACCGTGATGAGCCGAACCCGCTTGCCGGACCCGGCTGTCCCACTTATTATAGTTTTCAAAGCATGATCAAGCAGGTAACGGCGGATGATGACAAGACTGTTTTCAACCAATGTAACCCGGCGGTGGCTATCGGATCGGGCAACCGTTTCGTGGATCATCGCCCCTCGCTGGATTGGAAGCATGGTTTGGATAGCGCGAGGGTACCGACATTCACGGGTAACAATGCAACATTTGCCCAGGTTGGATCGGCCGCTTCTGGCATTTCACACATACCTTTCCCCGGGAACTGCAGTATTGGTGGAGTGTGGTACACCGGCACCGCCTTCCCGGCAGCATTTCAGAACAGGTATTACTTTGCAGATCTCGGTGCGCAATGGTTGAAGGCAGCCACCGTTCAATTTACGGATGTAGTTACAAAGCTCGACGATGTAGCGGATGCTTTTCCTAATATAACTTTCCTGACGCAGAACCCGGTTGATGGAACTTTACTCGCGGTGGATCTTGGAAATTTTGTGAACATCGCTCCTTCCGTTCAGGTGATCAAGTACGGAGGTAACCAACCACCTATTGCCAAGATAAATGTAGATAAGACCTTTGGCGCCTCACCGCTGACGGTGAATTTCACTACAACCGGTTCTTCCGATCCTGATGGATCGATTGCCAGCTATGCCTGGAATTTCGGAAACGGAACGGGTACGGGACCATCTCCCACGCGGGTGTTCACTATTGCCGGCCCCACGAAATTTGTTGTCAGGCTCACTGTTACCGATAACCAGGGAGGAACGGCCACCGATAGCGTGATCATCTCTGCAAACAATACTCCGCCGGTGGTGAATATCACCAGCCCGATTAAAAATTCCTTATACACAATTGGCCCGGATACCAACTATGCATGCACTGCAACGGTGGTCGATGCCGAGCAGGGCTTTGGGGGATTGAAGTATGAATGGCAGACGTTGCTGCGTCATAATAATCACCAGCATCCCGAGCCGATCGATACAGTAAGGAACACAAGCACCAATATTTCAAGGATCGGCTGCAATACCGACTTTTATTATTGGATCGTGAGATTGACGGTGACTGATGCGGCCGGTCTATCCACCACTGATTCCAGTAAGATCTTCCCGGATTGTCTTGCTACGCTGAATGGCGCTTTCATTTTACCCGGCCGGCCCACACCGCCGGATCTGAGATGGAAAGTACCGGTAGAGGTAAAAATATACGACCCGGGAAATGTGGTGACGCCGATACTTACCTCGACGATTGTGACGGATACTATTGGTAATTTTTATATACCCGGTATTGCACCCGGTGTGTATACGGTTGCCATTAAAAATAGCCAATCACTGCAGGTCGTGCGTGCGTCCCAATTGCTGGGCACGGGAATAGTGAGCATAAATTTCGGCACACTTAAGATGGGAGATGTTAACGGGGATAATTTCATTACCCTACTTGACCTGGGCCAGCTGATCTCGAGTTATAATAAAGGAGTAGGTGACCCAGAATATGTTCCACTCGCAGATCTGAATGGAGATGGGTTCATAACATTGCTTGACCTGGGCATTCTTATTCAGAATTACAATTCCTCGGGAGAGACCCCATGAGAGATACAGATCGGGGAAGGCTGGAATCTTCTAGCTTTCCCTGATCTCTTCATCTTCCATACGGGCAAAGACTTCTGGATTTATTTTCTTAAGCGGGTTGCTCCTGTTTTCTTCATAGGTCATGCGATGCCTGATGATATCGACGCAACCAAAGAGGGCCGTCAGGAATGAAGACGGGTCCGCCTTGTCCTTTCCTGCAATATCGAATGCTACGCCATGATCGGGAGATGTCCGTACCGCCGGCAGACCGGCCGTAAAGTTGACACCTTCCCCGGAGGCAAGGGCCTTGAAGGGTATTAATCCCTGGTCGTGGTACATGGCCAGTACCGCATCGAATTTCTGATGATTGTTCCGGGCAAAAAAGGCATCTGCACTGAATGGGCCAACCACGAGCATATTGTTGTTCTTGGCTTCCTTGATCGCAGGCCTTATGATGGTTTCTTCTTCATTCCCGATAAGGCCTTCATCGCCGGCATGTGGGTTTAATCCGAGTACGGCGATCCGCGGCCGGTCAATACCGAAGTCTTTCTGAAGACTCTTATGAAGGATCGTCAGTTTGCTTAAGATATTTTCCTTTGTAATGTTCTTTGCGATATCGCTGACTGGAATATGTTCGGTAGCGAGAGCGACCCTGAAATTTCCGGCATATAATAACATCACAACATCCTTCTGATTGAAGGTCTCCTTCAGGAATGGGGTGTGCCCGGGATGATTGAATTCTGCGGATTGAATATTCTTCTTATGTATGGGAGCGGTTACAAGACCGTCGATCTGTTTTTGTTTAAGCGCCGCAACGGCTGTTTGCAGGGAAAGGATGGCATACTTTCCACCTATATCGCTAAGGAGACCCGGAGTGATGGCCACGTCTTCTTCCCAGCAATTGAATACGTTGACCTGCTTATTATTTAGACGAGTGTATTCTTTCGTGCTTTGGTAGTTGAAATTTGTCTCGGGTGTGGATTTTCGGTAGAAATTAACGGCTTTGCTGGAAGCGAAGATGACCGGCGTGCAAACCTCTAATACACGCGCGTCTGCAAAAGTCTTGATGATGACTTCCAGGCCTATCCCGTTCAAGTCCCCGCAGGAGATTCCAATGACTGGCTTTTCTGTTAAACTCATAGTGATAGAATGTCGATAAAGTTACGGGATTTCGACGACGTGAATCCTAATCGTCAATCGTGAGTCGTCAATCGTGAATACCACACCCTGTTATCAGGATATTCGAATCGATCAGAGTGCCTCTATTCACGATTGATGACTCACGATTAACGTTCTATCTTAGTGAACGGCATTAATAATACGAAAAAAACCGCCCTGTTGGCAGAGCGGTTTTCTAATAGGGGGCGTAAACGCTAAAGATTATTTTTCAATATTTTCTTCGTGATGATCTGGTCATTATGCTTTATCACAAGGATATATGTCCCGGCCGCTAAAGCGCTTGCATCGGTGATCTTTAAGGCATTGACTCCGGAGCTTACCCTGAACGTCGCTTTCTTGACCACCTTACCGAATATGTCGCTTACCTGGGCTTCGATAATACCATCAACAGGAGCGGTTACTTCAAATTCTACGGCACTGCTGAAAGGATTGATCACGGTATTAAGTGTGAAACTTGTGCTCGCTTCGGTATGCAACTCCACGGTCCTGGAATATTTCTTGCTTTGTGAGTTCGCGACAATGGCGATGCGATAATAGACCTTGCCGGTTATTTCTGCGGGGTCAATAAAGGAATAGTTATTCAATGCGCCGTTGTTATCATATCCACTCACCGTTCCGATGGTATTGAAGTTGATTCCATCAAAACTCTTCTCGACCTTGAACGAAACAGCTTCTTCCTCTCTGGTGGTTGTCCACGAGAGACTACCGTGACTGCTGACAACTTTGGCGTTGAAGGATATCAGGTCTGTTTTGAGTACCGGTCCGCAGCTAATAACATCGATCGTGATCTGCGTTATACCATCCGTTACCTGGCACAGTGCATCGCCCAGGTTGCCGGTGGTAGTGGCAACGATCAGGCGGTAGATATCGCCGTCGTTTGCAACGGTAGTTTCTGCGGGCGGAATATTATAATTGGTCCAGTATTTATATACGCCTGCTACAGGTGGGCCGGTAACGGCCGTTGCCGGAGCCGTCACATCCGACCATGGGCCGCCAGGGCCTGTGGTGCTTCTCTGCCATATATAGTTGACGTAGTTACTGAAGAAGGAACGAATGGTGTCTGTTAGTTTAAAGGTGCTTCCTTCACATACCAGCGGGCTGATGGTAGGCGTGTATTCCATATTGGGAAGACAGGTGGAGATAGTGATATCATCCATCGCCCAGTCATTACCACCGCCACCCTGCGAGTTGTTACGGATGGAGAAGGTAGCGGTATTCTGTAGTGGACCTGTTACGAATACGAAGCCTTTCTTGACCCAACCACCACTGGTGTAGTTTGCAGGTCCGCCAGGCAGATAATTATAAGGTATTTCACCGGTATTATACCTGTCCAGCCCATCGAGGGCGAAGGTAAGGTTCGGTTTCACACCGGGCTGTCGGGGACTGTAGTTGGCGCCCGTCTGATAGTCATTACCGCAGGTAGGACAAATATTCCTGAACCAGGCGGAGAATTCGTAGTAGGTATTGGGACAAAGACCGCTCAGCGTCTGGCGATAGGTCTCCGATGCCACATAGTCGGCATTGACCATAAGCATGTACCCCGCATTGACTCCTACATCCGTTGGAACGTTTCCGATAGCATTGTTCGTTCCGGTGTGGTCGCCGTCGATATCCCAGTGACCGCCGTGCATACGGTAGTCGCTTGCATCCTGATTGGGAAGCGCGGTAGTGGTGGTAGGCGAGCGTTCGGCATCCCTGTTAATACCGCTGCGTGGACTCAGGTTCTTTACGATGGCGTATTGTCCGTCGCCGAGAGCCTGTGTGCCCGATACGTTCGTGAAGGCATATCCCGGAATGGGGAATGCGAGATCCGATCCCCGGTTAAGCGTAGTGCCGGTACCGAATGTGCCGCCGAATTCCTGTGACATGTTCACACCGGTTGAATTCGCGCAAAGACTCATGGGTGTTGTGATCAGGATCTTATATGGTGTACTAGTGAGTTCAATGTCTGTTCCGCCGGCAGATGTCCGGTATATGAATTTCCCCGGCGCGATGACGATCGTATCGCCTACAACACCGCTTACCTTCACCCGGAAAGCCGTTGCAAACAAGGTGCTTCCGAATACATTAGGCCAGTTACCGGCCGTCAGTTGTCCTGTTGCGGATGTGAATTCCGCACTGGTATTGTTTGCCGGTTTGGTAACTGCAGGAGATGGGGTAGCGGTGGCTCCGAACCCGAGATTCATACGAATTTGATAGTCGAGGCCTGTGGGGCTCGCAATATAGGTAGCCGCATCAAGGTCGTTTGCGAGGGTGTGCTGCTGGAGAACGATACCTTCATTGGTGAGCACCCTTATCCGATCAGTAGCACCTGTCTCCATGGTGGTCTTTGTGGGCACATTATCAACATAGCGGAGCTTGTAAATGGTACCGGAGGTAACATTCACCGTGGTTCTGATCTCCAATATATCGTTTGGTTCAACTACGCCACCTACAGCTTGCTTGGTCACATTGATATAACCATTACCCGATCTGGTGGTAGACAACGGCACAGTGATACATATACTGAAGTCGCCATAAGAAGTAGGAATGGTAGCCGAACCCGCCATAACGCGGATATAGTAAGTGGTACCGGGTACAAACACAGGAGACAGCGCCAGGCTTGCTCCTGTTCCGCTTGTGCAAAATTGCGGAGTAAGTACAGCGCAGGTTCCCGTAAACACCTGGAGCCGGCGTGTTGCTCCGAAATTAGCTCCGAAGTCTCCCAGTGTGATAGTCGTATTGGCGGAGGTGGCAACGAACTTATACCATACATCCGGGCCTGCTGTACCTGCTGCACAGAGAGGAGTGAACGCAATGGCCGGAGCGCTCAATGTGGCGTTCTCCAGGGTTCCCATCACCTTTGCACATGTTGAATATACATTCAATGTTATGGCACCGGAGCAGAGATCATTGACAGGCGTGGGTGGAGGGGTATAAGTGACGCAGATAGAAAAACCTGCATTGCCCGGTGTTACCGGCAAAGCTCCGCCCGTGCTATAGACTCTTACGAAATATAAATTTCCAGGTGTGAGTGTCGTTGCGGCGAGACTCGTGGTGCCGCATCCGATCGAGGTTAAGAATGCGCAATCGCCACCTGAGAAGAGCTGAAGGTGTGGATTGAGGAATTCCGATCCAATACCGCTTAAGGTCACCGTCTCATTTTCAGTGGTGGCGGTAAAGGAATACCAGACATCATATACTACAGGACCTGCACATGGTGCTACAGCCATTGCTGAAGTTGTGGCACCATAGATTGTTCCGGCAGTTGGCCCGCCACAAACAGTCAACGCGGGAGTGAGCGTTACGTCGCCTATGCATTCATCATTGGCCGGTGGCGGATCAGTAACGCAAATGGTGAACGGATCGGTATCATCTGTGGTCGAATAAACCCTGATGCGATATGTAGTCCCTACAGTTAGCCCGGTCGCCGCAATACTTGTATTTGCGCAGAATAGGGCGGTTGGACTGGCGCATGAACCGGAAAAAAGTGTCAGACGCGGATTGCTTAGCGTCGACGTTAACGTAATGGTAGGGTTTGTGGTTTTTGCGACGAACGTGTACCATACGTCATCATTAGTCGTATTTCCGCAGCTTGGAGTTGGGCTGATAGTATTAAATGTAGATCCGAGCAATACACCGCTGGTGCCCGCGCCACAAGTTGGAGCGGAAACCAGTGTCGTCGCGTTAGTACATAGATCATTTACAGGCGGAGGATCGGTTAAACAGATGGTAAAACGACGCCTGGTCGATGACGTCATGTTAGTTGTTGATCCCGTAACATAAACTCTTACGAAATAGGTTGTTCCGATCGTCAGTCCGGTAAGCGCCTCGGGAGTCGATATAT
Organism: Chitinophagaceae bacterium; assembly: GCA_035488975.1. GTDB lineage: Bacteria > Bacteroidota > Bacteroidia > Chitinophagales > Chitinophagaceae > DATHKS01. The sequence continues at coordinate 6,709 of DATHKS010000259.1, forward strand.
CCTGACAATCCAAAACGGAAAAGCTAGTTGGACATGTACCATTTAGGACTTCGATAAAAGTGGTGGCAGTAGTCAGGTAAGTGGTCCCAGGAAGAGTAACGGTGATAACCGGATTAGTAATAGTAGCCGTAAACTTGAACCATAATGCCTTCGTATTTGCGGCAGTGGCTCCGCCGCAGCTTCCTGCGGGCAGACTAACTCCTACCCCTTGAAGATCTCTGTTTGTGCCGCAATTCGTTCCCGGAGTCAATGTCACTGCCGATGCGCACGTTGCTTGGGCAAAGGACAGGAATGGCAAAAACAGAAGGACGGACGCGATTAGAAATGTTTTGCCAATGGTCAGGTTTTTAACAAAGGAGTTCATTGGTGGATTCGATTATGGTTTTTTTCGAGATAATGGATTAACAAAATAACCATACAAGAAGGGAATTAACAATAGGATTTACACGTTGATTTTTTAAGGGTATCTACTAATTAAACTGTAGCAGAAATACTCTTAGTAGTCTTGTTTTTCGGTTATAATTTGCATTTCCAAATCCATCATCCATGAACAAGCTATTGATCTTCACCCTATTCATTTTTTTTTCACTTCATTCATCTTCCCAGGTCGCCAATAACACGTGTGGCAGTGCTCTAAGTATAACTCCGAGCCTGGGTGCCTGTACAAATATTATGAGCACCGTAGTTGGTGCAACACGGGATGGCGCAACAATCGTATGCTCGGGCACGGCAAAATACGATGTGTGGTATAAATTCACGGCGCAGAGCCCCAACCCTACTATCACCTTAACAGGGATCGGCAGCAATTTTGCAAGCCCCGGATTGCAGGTGCTGAATGGCTGCGGGGGAACCGTAATGGCTTGCGGCGGAACCAGCGTTACTCCCATCAATTTAGTGGTAGGCACCGTGTACCTGATACGGATAATGTCCACGGGTGCTGCGACCGCACCGACAACGGCTGGAGGCTTTACTATTTGTTTATTGGATGCCCCACCGGCTAATGACGATTGTTCCAATGCGCGCACCATCACGACCGCGACCGCTTGTAGTGCAGGAACGAGTCAGCTGGTAAACCAATCATTATATGGAGCAACCGTTGCAGGAGCAGGCATTGCCTCCTCCTGCGGAAGCCAGACCTCGCCGGATGTCTGGTACAAGTTCGTGGCGAATAGCGTATATCCCAGCATTACGGTGAGCAACCCGGGTACAAGCTGGAGCGGCGCACTGCGCTTCCAATTATTTTCCAGCACGGGGCCTTGCGCCGGTCTCTCACAGGTTGCGTGTAGCAACAGCTCCATATCAATGGCAACTAACCAGACACCATTAGTGGTGGGGAATACGTATTATATAAGGATACACAAGAACAATTTGACTACTCCGGGCACATCCTTCGCCTCTTGGAAATTCGATATCTGTGTAACCGATCCCGCTCCCGTTGACGGAGAGGGTAGCCGGATGAGAGAGGTCTTCAAACAATCATTGCTTTCCCCACCGAATATTTTGAATGATCCGTGGGAGATCTGCTATGGACCGGATACGGCCTTGTGGATTACAGAGTCGAGAGGCTACAAGGTCTATCGCATGAATCCTGTAACAGGAGAGAAGACCACGGTGCTCGATATTTCACAGGGAAGCGGATTCCTTTCGGATCCAAGCTTCGATCTGCAATTTGATTTCAACGGCCAGGGTAATCCACAAGGAGGACTGGCTGGACTTGCGATACATCCGGATTTCAATGCGGGGAAAAAATTCGTTTACATCTCATACATCCATAAATACATTACTACCGTTACGTCTCCGGCCAATGGCGGAGTCATATTCAGGAACCAGATCGTGAAGTTTACCTATGATCCGATTACCAAAAAACTCGGTTCTCCCGAGACCTTATGCGACACCTTGCCCGGCAGCAGCGATCACAATTCCCAACGAATGATTATTGCGCCGGTAGGAAATACCTACTATCTCTTTTATGCACAAGGCGATATGGGTGCGGGCCAGTTCGGCAATGCCTATCGCCCGAATCATGCACAGGATACGGCCTACTACGAGGGAAAGATATTGCGGTTCAATCTCGAAACAGACGGCGATGCCGGCCTCGATAAATGGATACCTTTTGATAATCCGTTTAATAATTACAGGAGTTCCGGCAGGCAGAGCGCCGTGTGGGTTACCGGTATTAGAAATAATCAGGGCTTTGCGTATGTGAAGATCAATGGTGTCCCTTATATGTATGGATCCAGTCACGGGCCATTCAGCGATGATGAGGTGAACATAATAGAAAAATCCATGAACTATGGACATCCGCGGGTGATCGGGTATAGCTCGGATCATAACTATGACCAGGCGAAAGCAGGCGGATCGGCCAGTGCCTTACCTCTTATCTATAACGAACTCAAATATGCCACGGACACCATCGGGTCTGGCTACAGGGATCCGATATATACTTTCTATTCCGCACCGAAGGGAAACACGGGCATGGTTAACAGTATTCAATATATCTACAACCAGGTAAACAATAACAACAATGACAATAGCCAATGGCCTTCACTCGCCCCCTCGGGCATGGAGGCCTATACAAACAGCCTGATACCGGGCTGGAAGAATTCACTCCTTGTCGGATCATTGAAAGGCGGTCGCGTGATACGACTTAAGCTCAAGGCTGACGGAAGCGGTATTGTACCGCCTGGACCGGCCGTAGATAAAATTGACACCATTAATTATTTCCGCAGCATCAACCGTTTCAGGGATGTGGCGATAGCACCCGATGGAAAGACGATCTATATCGTGATAGATAAGAGCTCAACCACATCTGGGCCAACGACCACTAACCCGATCAATAGCGCCTGCGCAGGTTGCGTACAGAAATACACCTTCCTTGGGTACAATGTCAATACGGGAAGTGGTAACAGGAGTTACATCCCCAACACGATAGATATTGCAGCCGGTAAGACGGGTATTTTCGAGACGGCAAATAAGGTGGTCATCAATGCTGCCAATGGAAATAATAATATCTGGGTGCCGATCACTGATACAAACAGTAATATCCTTGCGGAGATCAATGCGCAGGGACTTTATCTTGATACCGTAACGACCACCCTGTACTCACGCACGGGCTCGAGCCGGATACAGAGTGGAAAGAAATACCTCAACAGGAACATCACCATTTCTCCCCAGCACCAGCCGGGTGGAACGGTATTGATCCGGCTGTATATTTCGAAGG
>DATHKS010000260.1:0-3589 GCA_035488975.1 Chitinophagaceae bacterium
ATCGTCCCGAATTCAACTCAGGACATATTGTCCTGGGCGCCGGTCCTTATGTGGCCTATGCACTGGGCGGCCAGTTTAAGCCCGAGACAGGTGGTGATGTGGACATAAAGTTCTCGGATGATATCACGGCGGCACAGGCGCTCACTGGAACTCCCTATGTAAAGCGTTTCGATGCGGGGTTGAATGTCTTAGCGGGCTATGAATTCGCGAATCGTCTTTCATTCCAGTTAAATGCCGGTCTCGGATTATTGAAGATTAATCCTAAGATTGAAGGCGAATACCAGGGTAAGTCGGCCGTCAGGAATACCGGTTTCGGTGTATCCGCAGGCTATCGGTTCTAAATGAATTTGGTCGGACTTACTGATCTGTGAGAAGCACCCTGTATGGGTGCTTCTTCGTTTGTGGTAATTTTTTGAAAACTGAGTCAGTACTTCCCTTGTGCACCTTGTGCTGTATTCCTTTGTGTACTTTGTGGTAAAGCATTTAACCACAAAGTACACAAGGATTTTACACAGAGATCACAAAGAAATACAAGGACGATTCTCCAACTGTCAGGCCAATTCCCAATCCCTTATTCCCAATTCCTCGCAACAACGGGCATAAAGAAGCCTCATTTCACGCCATGAGCCGGCTATGAAATGAGGCTTTATTTAATCCAGGGTTATTATTGCTTCGCGAAAGAATAATTGATGAATACCGATTTCCCCTCGAATGCTACTTCCGTTTGCAACGACATCGATGTCTTGGTCACCTCGACTACCTTGAAGCGGTACCCGTCCTCGACATTCTTTGCCTTCACGCCTTCTTCCAGGCGCTTGAATTGGAAATAGGGCTGATCGCCTGATTTCTGATACGACCATACGATCTTTCTCATCCCTGTAGGACATCCTGCAGCCGTAGAGGAAAGGGTGTAGGAGCCGTAACCATTGAAGGGTAGGTTCCAGGCACTCCCTTTAAGGCAGGCATCGGAGCCCTCATCGAGCAAGGTCATTTTTACATTATCGCCCGAGCCCAGGCCATCGTACGTAATATTATTCAATATCCAATTGCCCTGCATATCGGCATGGGTAACGGTTGCCGCCTTGGGTCCGGAGCACGCAGCGAGGACTAGTGTAACAGCAACTATTGGAAGTACTCGTTTAAGATTCAGTTGAAACATAAAACTGGTTTTAATTTAAGTGAATTTCTATTCCCTGTATAGGAAAATATTGTGCCTGATTTAGGATAAGGGAATTCGGGTTGCCAACCCGGGCCGTTTTAACTCTTGAGATAACGTGGTTTTCCTCCTTCGTCCCTGGTGAAATAAACGGGATCAAGCGTTTTTTAAGGGTGCGGTTGGCAACCCGTTCGGATGAAATGACTCAGCGTGTACCCGAGGCTTGTGTGACCGATGCACCATCGAGCAACCATTGAATGGATTCTCCGAGGATCTCATTCTTTTTTAAAAGGAACAGGTCCATCTTCTCTGCGGGCAGGCGTAGCGAGTATTTGCCTTCTGAAGCTATCACCTTATCGAAGTTCGGATTGAAGCGGTTGAAGCCCGTTGCATCCATGGAAATGTATTTAAGAATAATAGCGGCATTATACCTTCCTGTGATAGGGCGTATTACGGAACCGGCGGCTTCTGCGCTATCGATGGCCAGGTTTAATCCGGAGGAGAGAATGCCCGCTTCCTGTTTGGTAAGTGTGGTGATCCCGCCCCCGCCTTCCATCATGTAGTGTGTTGCAATGAATTTCTTAACGTGGTTCCTTGACTCCACGGGCAGGAAATTCTGGAGTACCCAAAAATCGCGGCTTCCACTTTTGCGGATGGCGCTATTTACATTGCCCGGTCCTCCATTGTAGGCTGCTATCACCAGCAGCCAATCACCATACAAATCGAAGAGGCTGTTCAGGTATTTCGATGCGGCGTAAGTGCTCTTATAAAGATCCCGGCGCTCGTCGATCTTCCGGTTCACCTTCAATCCCATATTCCGTCCCGTAGCCGGCATGAACTGCCAGGGACCGACTGCACCTGCCCAGGAGCGGGCATTCGACTTCAGCTGCGATTCTATCACCGCCAGGTACTTCAATTCCTTTGGCAGGCCGCGCTCCACCAGGATGGCATCCATCATATCGAAATAGGGACGACCCCAATCCTTTAATTCTTCCAGGCTCTTGCCGAATCTGGAAATATAGTCCTCCACGAAACTCACGGCAAGAGGATTCAATTGCTCGGCGCTGATGCCATTGGAAAGGGTTGTGGCGACAAACAGGTCCTTGAATCCTTCCTTCGGATCCCGAAGCGATGCTACAGGAAGCAGGGAGTCTTTTTTAAGAATATCCGTAGTGTCTGATGGGAGAATTTGGCCAGGATGGATCGTATTAGGAATCCTGCCCGCGGAATAGCCGGGCAAGGACATGGAAGCCAATAGAAGAAACAAAACAGTGAATCGTTTTACCATCTCAGCGAATTTAAACACCAAACCAAAAATAAATACGGTCTGCAGGGGGTTACTGGTTGCTCGTCTGATAATCCATCAACTGGTCCGAAAAGAGGAGCAAATCTAGCTCATTAAAGCGGTTTGACATGATCTGTAAGCCAAAAGGCATGCCATTGCTGTGTTTATAGAGAGGAATTGAGATGGCTGGAATGCCAACCAGGTTGGCCATAACAGTATATATATCACCTAGATACATGGCTATTGGGTCGTCCATCTTCTCGCCGATCCTAAAGGCCGTAGAAGGGGTTGTAGGCAGTAAAATGAAGTCGAAATCGTTGAAGATCAACTGGATTTTGTCAAATAACAATCTTCTAACTTTTTGAGCCTTCGTGAAGTAGGCATCATAGTACCCCGAGCTCAGCACGAATGTCCCAAGCATGATGCGCCGCTTCACTTCCTTGCCAAACCCTGACGATCTCGATTCCTTGTAAAGTTCGGTCAGGTCGCCCTCATTACCCGTAGCCCGGTACCCGTATTTTATTCCATCGTACCGGTTGAGATTGGAAGAGGCTTCTGCGGTGGTGAGCACATAATAGGCGGGAACAATATGGTCGAGCAGGTCGAAGGCCACGGGCTGCACAGTATGCCCTTCCTCCCCGAGCTGCGCTATGGTCGCCTTTATCCCGGCCGCTATTTCGGGATCGAGGCTGGGATGGTCCAGCGCCTCTGGAAAGTAGGCTACCCTGTATCTTTTTATCTCCAACGGCTTCAACTCAAATTTTTCAACAGGTCTGGACGAAACGGTACTGTCGTATTCATCGGCGCCGGCGATCGTTTCAAGCGTGCGGGCGACATCCGGGATCGATTTTCCAAAAATGCCGATCTGGTCGAAGGAAGAGGCATAGGCGACGAGGCCGTAACGGGATATTCTTCCATAAGTGGGTTTGAAGCCAACGATGCCACAGAGATCCGCAGGCTGGCGAACGGAGCCACCTGTATCGCTACCGAGGGTAACCATGCAGAGTCCGGCCTGCACCGCCACGGCAGATCCTCCCGACGATCCACCGGGTATCCGGGTCTCATCGAGAGCGTTCAATACTTTTCCATACGCTGAATTCTCATTGGTAGAACCCATGGCAAACTCATCGCAATTGAGATTGCCGATA
>DATHKS010000261.1:0-8048 GCA_035488975.1 Chitinophagaceae bacterium
AAAATTCAAAAGTAAAAATTCAAAAGAACAGCCGTCGTGGTTGTTGCGGGAGAAATCTGGTGGGAGCTGGTTGGATAACTTCGGGCATCTCGTCTTACCGGTTTGTTTTTTTGCCGGGAAGAACGGGAAGGCGGGAAGGCGGGAAGGATTTACGATTATGAAAATGAAATATTTTTTGAATGGCCGAGTGATTGGGGTCTTGTCCCGGAGGGACATTTGGTTGGTAGAAAATAAAAAAAAGAGTGCGCCAGCGTTCCTTCGGAACGCCTGACTAGTTGATCAGAAAATGAAAGAGAGTCGAAGAAAACCGAAGCCATGCCAATGGTGTTCCCTTTTATCAGGGAACTCTGATCAAGCGTTCCGAAGGAACGCAAGGCCCCAACGCCGACTTTTTCTACCGACCAATTGTCCCTACGGGACAAACAGCACGACAATAAAAACTTCCATGCATTTCCTACCGCCTTCCCGTTCTTCCCGGCAAAAAAAAATAAATCCCGCACCCACCTTCGTACATTTATCATTCAAACTCTTCCCGGTCGCAACATGAAACAATTTCGAATTCAACCCGATAAGTGGAAACATTTCTTCGTCGGCATTATCCTCGGCGCATTTCTTTATGTTGCGGTGCTGCAGGTATTCGGGCGTTCACTGGTCTTCACCATTCTTACCTCGCTTACCGGAGTAGCACTCGTCAGTTACGGCTTCGAATTGTTTTCATTGATTACACGCAAAGGACAGTACGATGTACTGGATGCCGTGGCATCGGTAGCCGGCGGAATAGTAGGCATTGCATTTATTCTTTCCTTTTATGCCATCGTTATCAGATGATGATCCGAAAAGTAATGTTGACCCGCGTTGTATTCCCTTGTGAACCTTGTGGTTTCGTATTTTACCACAAAGTGCACAAAGATTACACAAAGGCCACAAGGAGTGTTCTAACGTTGAGTCTATCTCAAATAAAAGAATAGCTTATTTTCACAAGATGATTAAAAAAACATTTGTTTCGATATTAATATTAATGCCAGCCATTCTATTGGCGCAACAACCCAAAAAAGGCTGGTCCGGCAATCCCGTCTTTCCCGGCTGGTATGCAGACCCCGAAGGCGCCATTTTTCAGAAGCAGTATTGGATATATCCAACCTATTCCGCTCCCTATGGCAAGCAGGTCTTCCTCGACGCATTCTCATCCGATGATCTCGTGACCTGGACAAAACATGAACACATACTGGATACCTCCTCTGTCAAATGGGCCACCCGTGCCATGTGGGCGCCGGCCATCGTGGAAAAGCAGGGAAAGTATTTCTTATTCTTTGGCGCAAATGATATTCAATCGGACAAGGAAACCGGTGGTATCGGTGTTGCGGTATCGGACAAACCGAAGGGCCCGTTCAAAGACTATCTCGGCAAGCCGCTCGTGGATAAGTTCCACAATGGCGCTCAGCCCATCGATCAATTTGTTTTTCACGACAGCACCGGAAAATATTATCTCATCTACGGCGGGTGGAGGCATTGCAATATCGCGCGGCTGAACGATGAGTTTACCGGCTTCCTACCATTCGATAGCAGCACCACCTTTAAGGAGATAACACCCGACGGATATGTAGAGGGACCATTCATGTTCATGCGAAACGGAAAATATTACTTCATGTGGTCGGAAGGAGGTTGGACGGGTCCCGATTACAGCGTGGCCTATGCAATAGCAGATTCTCCCTTCGGTCCTTTTAAGAGGATCGGCAAGATATTACAGCAGGATCCGAAGATCGCGACGGGTGCGGGGCATCACTCGGTGATTCATGCGCCCGGACAAGATGAATGGTATATCGTTTATCACCGGAGGCCGTTGTCGGAGACGGATGGGAATTCGAGAGTGACCTGCATCGACCGGATGTATTTCGATGAGAAGGGTCTTATTAAACCGGTTCGGATTACCAGGGAAGGAGTGAGAGCCTCGCCGTTGGGAAAATCATTGGGAATAAGTAATTAGGAATTGGGAATTAGGCCTCAGTAGAAAAGTCTTTGATTAAGGGCTTGCGTAGTTTTAAATATTCAATACGCAATATTCAATGTTCAATGTTCAAGTTCTCTTACAGCGGGAGTTGTCGTTATGGTTTCGGAATTGAGCGCATGCACTAGGCATAAGCAATTAGGGATTGGGAATTAGGTCCTCAATTGACGTAATCTATTGGACTGTTATACTCCTCGAATGAGGTTTTTGAATTTTTAATTTTGAATTTTGAATTTTGAATTCATACCAAAAAAAAGCCCGCACCTATTCGGCGAGGGCTTGAAATATGTAAACCGTCCATCGCAGAGCTATGCTCGACGAATTAGTTTTTGGCGATATCGAATTTCCTGAATATCGCTCTTACACTGCTTTGAATTTCCTTGCTGGTCAGATGACGACTGTCCACTTCATCCGTCGTCCATCCCTGCCATATTGTTTTTTCGGTGTCAGGGTTCGTCATCGTGATCGTTATCGTCCCTTCCTTGGTAGCAACATCCCTGCTGTCATACCCTACGAACTGCGACGGGTAATAGATATTGTAGAACCTGCGGGAATAAGGATTGAAATACGTACGTGTGAATGGTCTCGAGTACAGGGGATCCGATTGCGATCTCACTCCTCTTTCTACCAACACATCATAACTTAACAGCACATCGGGGTTCTTCGTGCTTTCCCTCCAACCTGCCGTCTTCTCGAGCTCCTTATTAACTGCATCCCGTATCTTCAGCTCCGCAATATCGTTAGTCTTGGCCCGGTCATTCTTTCCCTTGTCATTCCGGTCCATCCAGGCAAATGTCTTATACCGGCTGAAGTCTGCGTTGTCATCCTTTTCGACATGAGCAGTGGGCCCACAACTTGCTACCAGGAAGACAACAGCGAGAGATCCTATCCATAGGCCCCAATTCTTCTTCATACATTCTCCTTTTTATTTTAGTGAGAAATCTAGTCTCCTACTATAAACGGAAAAATGATGCCGGGAATATTAAAGACTTGTGAAAGTGTGTACACACAAATTGTTAAAGCTCAGGTTAAGCCCGTCTCGTAGTGACGCTCAGGTATCTGTACGTCCGCAAAACCCTTTTTAACAAGGCGGCGCTGGAATTCCTGCTGCACCTCGTATTCCCCGTGAACGAGGAAAAGTTTCTTCACCTGGCGTGGATCCTGGTGGGCGAGCCACTGGCTGAGGTCGTTATAGTCTCCGTGTGCGCTCATGCTCCGGATGGACCCGATCTCCGCATTTACCTGCCGCTGTATTCCAAAGATGCTCACTTCCGTTGCGCCGGCCATTAACCGGCCACCCAACGAACGCGGTTCGCAATACCCGGTAAGCACGATGGTATTGCGTGCATTCTCGATGTTGTTGGTGATATGATGTTTTACCCTTCCCGCATCCGCCATCCCGCTGGCCGAGATGATCACCATCGGCCCGCTCACGTAGTTCAGGCTCTTCGATTGTTCTACCGACTTGATATATTTCAAACCCTGGAAACCAAACGGGTCCTTATCCGTCTGCATGATCTGTTGAATGTTCTTGTTGAAATAGTTTGGATAGCTCTTCACTACCTCCGTTGCTTCGATGCTCAATGGGCTATCCACGTAGTAATCGAGTTTTGGCAACCTGTTCTCCAACTCGAGCTGGTTAAGGGCAAACAACAATTCCTGCGTGCGTCCAACACTGAAGGCGGGAAGTATCAGCTTTCCTTTCTTCTCATAGCAGGTATGCCGGATCCATTTTTCGAGGAGATCGGAAGTGCTGTCGCCTACATCATGCAGCGAGCTGCCATATGTCGACTCCAGCAAGATGTAGTCGGCTTGCGGGAAGTCTTCGGGAGATTTCAATATGACATCGCGGTAGCGTCCCACATCACCGCTAAAAGTGAGACGCGTGATCACGCCTCCCTCATTTACCTTCAGGTGAACGCAGGCACTGCCGATGATGTGACCCGCATCGGTGAACATTGCCTCCACGCCATCCGTCACTGCATACCATTTATCGTATTCCTGTTCCACGAAATGACTCATCGCCTTCTTCGCATCATCTATCGTGTACAATGGGCTGAGATAGGGAAGTCCATTGACCGCCCTGCTCTTATTCGAAGCCTTGACATCATTCTCCTGGATCTCGGCGGAGTCCTGCAGCAGGATATCGGTGAGGGTACGGGTAGCAGGCGTACAGAAAATGCGACCCTTGAATCCTTCGTGAACGAGTTTGGGAATGAGGCCCGAGTGATCGATGTGTGCATGGGAGAGGATCATTACATCCACCCCCTGCGCATCGAAGCCGAATTCACGGTTCAATGAATCGGTTTCCTTTCCCATGCCCTGGAACATTCCGCAATCGAGCAGGAGTTTTTTTCCATTCTTCAGTGTCACTAGATGTTTTGAACCGGTAACGGTCCTGGCTGCACCATGAAAAGCAATCTTCATATCGTTTATTATTAATTCCGGTTTACGAAGTCCCGGTATGTTTAGCTTTGAATGACCAGGTGATGAAGAAAGTGGCGACGATCTCGCCGTCCTTATTCTTACCAACTGACTTTGCCTTTACTGTTGTTGGCTCTCCGGTTGCCGTGGCCTCTTCGATCATGTGAAGAAAAAGATCTCCATCCTCGCAGGTAAAGCTCGTTCGTCCCGTTGCCTTCTTATAATATTCCGCCTGCATGTTCACGACGAGCATGGAAACCGGGGGCTTTCGTTTGTATAAATGAGCCATGGCTAATGCACCCGTACTTAATTCCCCCGCCATGGCGAGACAGGCGAAATAGGTGGAACGAAATGGATTCTGTGAAAACCATTTATAGGGAACCGTCACGGTGCATCTTTTTTCACTCATTTCCCTGATGCGTACACCTGAGAAGAATGCGCTGGGGAGTTTCGTCAATAGGAACAACCTGGACTTGAATGAGCTTCCTATCAGGCGAATGAACGCTGTCGTGTCGGCACTCATTACTTTGATTGCTCTTTGTATTCGTTTGGATCGATGGCCTTGGTCGACCAGTCGTTGAAGAAACCAAGAACGGTAGACTGGCTATATCCCTTCTTCTCTTCCAGGTAAGATGAATTTTGCGTATGCAATAGATTTCCGCTTCCATCGAGGACCAGGAAAACGGGGAAGCCAAAGCGTTGGGGGAAACCGTACTTCGCCAATATTTTTTCATTGGTATTTTCCTTACTGTAGTTCAGGTGATACACGATGTAATTGGCGTTGAGCGCGGAGTCGAGCGACTTATCCGTCGTTACCAGGTCATTGAACCTCGCACACCAGATACACCAGTTGCCGCCTACCTGTATGAATACATGTTTATTGGCCTTCTTTGCTTCCTTCACTGCCTTTGCTATACCGGCTGTCGCATCTTCCTCCGGGTGATACAAATGGAACTTGGTCAGGTCCTGCGAGAAGACGGTGGAAGTGATTGCAACCATTAAAACCGCCAGAAAGATCTTCTTCATGTTGTTATTGTTTTCTTGAATTTTTAAAGGCGCAAGGTCGTCATTTTAAGTCTTTGAAACAGGAATTTCTATCCCGACGGAGGGTGCCTATTCACGATTGACGACCGCGGCCGCCGAAGCCTTAGCGGAGGTGGGTTCACGATTCACGTTGCGTCTTGCACCAGTACCGTTAAAAACTTAGTTCTTATCGAATGCCACGATGGTGGCTACCGCCTTATTATCATTCGCATCTGCCTTGAAATGAATGGCGCCTTCACCGGTATTATTGAAAGCGGCAGACAGGATGAGTATCTTCTGCAGCGCATCGTTCACCTTTCCTGCATAGCTTGCCTGGCTGCTATTGCTGATCGCCTGGTTGAGTTGTTTATAGTCGAGTGCATCCTTGCTCACCACGATAGCGATATAGTCTTTCGTGCCGACACTATCCGCCGTCATCGATTGATCGCGGGGAAAGAGCCGATAGCCGGTTATGCCGCAATAGGGTGAATGCTTGTCATTATAGGGAAACAGCACATAGCTGCTCCCGTCCGTCTCCTGTCCGAATATATAGGTATAGCATTCTGTTGCATTCTTCACTTCCATTTTGAACCGGGTTCCTATCTTAATTGGAGATGCGGTCACGAAGCTATTGCTGCCCGCCGACTTCAACTGAATATAGGATTTGTCGGAATTGTTTACGAGCCCGATGGTACACTCCAGCGGTATATTCGCCATTGGGCCTCTTTTGGGAAGCGGATCCAATCCGTAGGCTTCCTTCACATAATTCTTGAAATTGCCATAGCGCACCCAGCCTACACCATCCTTTCCCCATTTGGGTCCCCAGCTGTTCATGATCTGGAAGGCGCCGCCGAATTTCCGGTCATCGTAGCCGATCACGCACATCGCATGTCCGCCGAGGCCGACCTGCGAGGCATCCATTCCTTCGGGTTGCCACAGCTCCTGCCCCATCATGTTCTGCATGAAACTTTGTCCCACCATCATGCCTATCACAACCGGTGCATCCTTTGCAAGATGTTCCTTCACGGCGCGTACATTGATCGCACTGACATCGTCGCTATTGGTCAGGCGCGTGAACCCATGGATCTTGTATTGTGCCGCCTGTTGCCGCTGACCGGCATCGGGTGTGGTCTGGCAGTCCTGGTCGTTGTATGGAAACTGGCTTAGGGGAAGTGCGCCCTGCTGCGACATCAGTTCCATTGCCTTTTGGATATAGGACCCTTCGCAATTATCGAGGCCGATCTGGTTGTACACGAAGGAGGGGCTGAATTTAATCGTATTGGGATCGACGCCGCTGGAGGCCGCTTCGAGGATCGTGCGTGCGCCGTAGGCACTGCTCCATGCAACGCAGCTTCCCTGTTGTCCCTGATCGCCGCGCGGTGGCGCAAATTTCAGAAGTGATACAGATTCCGGTAAGGGATTTTTACCATTATCATCTTCCAGGCCTTCATACACGGAGGCCTTTTCGAATTGCTGGGGGCTAAAATTATACCCGCTTTGCGAGAACAATTGCTGCGCCACCTGCGAGACATTGCATCCGCTCTTTCCCAGGAAGAAGTAAGCGCCTGCAGCGAGCACTACAAGGACTATGATGCCTTTTCCTTTGAAAAGCCCTAGCAACAGGGGTAACAAGGATCCGAGGCCGCCACCGCCACCGGAACCCGAAGGGCGGTTTCCTCCCCCACCCTGGTCATCATTGAAATCGTTCTGGCTGGAATCATTCGGATCGTCAGTCATCCTGATTGGCATAGCGGCTGATTTTGATATTAAATGTAGGAAGTTCGATTCAATAATCAAGATATTGCCGGTAGCAAACAAAACCATTCCAACCCGGGTAGTTTTTCAAAAACTTTCGTCAACTTTAAGCAATACCTTTATTTATGTCACGCCCATCATTCTATCTTAGCCTGTTCCTCCTGTTTGCAAAGATTACAGCTGCACAACCCGTCGCCGGCATGCTTCAATTCGCGCAGGGAGCCAAATACACCATTAGTGTCGAGGTAAAGAATACGATCACCCAGCAGGCAATGGGCCAGGCCATCGATTTCAACATCAATGGCGCCGCCACACATACTTACACGGTGACGAACAGCACGGCCGAAAACACGACGCTGCATCACGACATTCAACGGCTGGGCTTCCAGTTCGAGGGCATGGGGCAGAAACGCGCCTTCGATTCGGATAACAAGAAGGATATGGATGGTCCCAATGGAAAATTTGCAACGGAAATGTTGTCAAAGTCATATGATATCATTATTGACAGTTCGGGCAAGACGCTCATGGCAAGGCCGGAGAAGGTCGAAATGGCGAAGCAGGACGACAGGGTAATGATATTGACCGATATGTTGAAGGACCTGACGAATATCGTGTATCCTCCTTTGAAAGGTGCGCCGAGTTTCTTCGGAATATTACCGGATCACCCGGTGGTCATTGGCGATACCTGGAGTGAGACACGCAATACTGACCTGGAAAAAGCAACTACGGTAAATACATTGGCGGCGGTAAATGATTCCGTGATAGTGGTAAACTTCAAGACCAATTCTACAACGATACTAAAGTCGCAACGAATGGGAATGGATGCAACCACGAACCTGAA
>DATHKS010000262.1:0-8083 GCA_035488975.1 Chitinophagaceae bacterium
CAGGATTGCTTTACCTCCGAGCAAATGAAGAGATATAACGATGCGAAGGGAAGCGACAAGACAGTTACTATCCGCAGCGAAAAGGATGTTACGGATAAGGATGCGCTGCCGAAAAAAGCAAGCTCTACCTGGAAATTCAAGATCTCGAATACCCGTGATGTTGCATGGGGCGCCTCGCGCGCATCCGTACTCGATGCGGCGAAGATCAATCTTCCCAGTGGAAAGAAATGTATGGCGATGAGTGCCTACCCGGTTGAAAGTACAAAGGATAAGAAGGGAAATGACTGGCGCCGTTCCACTGAAATGGTGAAGGGCGCGATCGAGCATTATTCCAATAAATGGTTTGAATTTCCTTATCCCGCCGCAACGAATGTTGCCGGGATCGTAGGTGGCATGGAATACCCGGGTATCGTGTTCTGCAGTTATAATGCTGTCGGAACAGGCCTCTGGGGTGTTACGGATCATGAGTTTGGTCATACCTGGTTCCCGATGATCGTAGGAAGCAATGAGAGAAAATATGCGTGGATGGATGAGGGCTTCAACACCTTCATCAATGATATCTCTACGGATGCATTTAATAAGGGTGAGTTCAAGGAGCAAAGTTTCTTCAGCGATCCTTCTTCGCCGATGATGATCAAATACACGTTTGGCGATAAAATGGACGGCCTGTATAACATTCCCGATGTAGTGCAACAGGATAATCTCAGCATCACAGCATACCTGAAGCCCGCGGAAATGCTGCACGCCTTACGCGAGGTAGTTATGACTCCCGAGCGCTTCGATATTGCCTTCAGGGAATATGTGAACCGTTGGGCATTCAAGCATCCCACGCCGTGGGACTTCTTTCATACTATGGAAAATGTTGCGGGTGAAGACCTGGGCTGGTTCTGGCGCAGTTGGGTACTCAACTCCTGGCGCCTCGATCAATCGGTGAAGGAAGTTAGTTATGTGAAGGCAAAACCCGAGAACGGCTCCGAGATCACGCTTGAGAACCTCGAGAAGATGCCGATGCCTGTCACTATCCTCATCAGGGAAACCAACGGAAAGGAAACAACGATCAACCTGCCCGTAGAAGTATGGCAGCGCGGCGCTTCCTATACGTTTCATGCACCCACCACAACAGAGATCAAGGAGGTGATACTGGATCCGGAGAAGAAATTACCGGATTGGAACAGGGATAATAATAAATGGAAGAAAGCATTTTAGAACAATTTGGCAATTCGGTAATTTGTTAATTTGACAATGGGCGTGATGGTCGACGAGGCTTTCACGCCTATTTTTTTTAACTTAGGAAGGATATTCCCTCCCCACACGTTCAAAATCATTTTATGACTACTCCACAAGTTATCTCAGAGCTCAAGAAAGCCGGCAGCGACAATATCAAAAAGATCCTTTTCAGGCATGGAGCCAAAGAGCCGATCTATGGCGTGAAAATAGAAGAGATGAAAAAAATACAGAAGAAGATAAAGACGGATCAACAGCAGATCGCGCTCGAACTGTTCGATTCCGGCATCAGTGATGCGCAATACCTTGCAGGACTCATGGCGGATGGCAGCAAAATGAACAAGAAGCAATTGAGCAATTGGGCCGATAAGGCCGGCTGGGCCATGATCAGTGAGTATTCCGTGCCATGGGTGGCATCCGAAAATGAAGACGCCTTCTCCATTGCTCTTGCATGGATCGATTCGAAGAAATCCAATGTGGCAAGTGCCGGGTGGTGTACCCTGAGCAGCCTGGTAGCCACCCGGGCCGATGAGAAACTGGATATCCCCGCTCTGCGGAAATTATTTAAAAGAATAGAAAGGGAAATCGAACAGGCGCCAAACCGCGTTCGCTATTGCATGAACGGCTTCGTTGTCTCCGCCGGAAGTTTTGTGAAAGAGCTTACCAAAGACGCCTTGGACACGGGGAAGAAAATAGGCTCCGTGGAAGTGGAATTGGGTGAGACTTCCTGCAAGGTGCCCTTCGCGCCCGACTACATCAACAAAGTAATACAGAAAGGCAACCTGGGAAAGAAGAAGAAGACGGCCAAATGCTGATCGTGAGGAACGTGAATCGTGAGTCGTCAATCGTGAGGGATCGTGAATCGTGAAACGTCAATCGTGAATACACTCCGCCATAAGAATATTCGAATCGACCGGGACAGAACCTTAATCGATTCGAATATTCTCATCATAGAGTGTTGTATTCACGATTGACGACTCACGATTCACGATCTCTCGTTGTTATAATCGTAATGCCAGATCCTTCAGCTGCGATTCTTCCAGCACCTGTCTTTGCGGCGTCTCATCTACCAGCGCCCACTTGACCAGTCTCATGCTGCCGTCTGCGATCTCGATGCCGGTAATATCACCATCCACGAAGCAACAGCAGCCGCTATTGAAATAAGACGGCTTCATCACCAGGTAGTCGATGGCCACGGCCGCCGATTCCTTTTCCCGCTTGCGTATCTCGGCCTGCAGTTGCTTCATTCCGGCTTCATCGTTAGCGGCCTTCGCTGCCTGGAATTGTTTGTACAACCGCTCGATGAGTGTCAATGATTCGAAGACCGGCTGATGCGTATGGCCGGTAACAACGATGGTATTTTTCTGTTGTGACGACCACTCGTACATGATCTCGTTATGAAGGGTCTTCTTCTCTGTGTTGTAGGCCGCCGTGTTTGGATTTATCCGCAGGAAGGCCTGCAAGGGGGCCCATATCCTGGCCACGAAGAATTTACTGAACCAATTGCCATCGCTTTGCGCATCGCCCTGGTGGCCATGCGTACAGAAAACGGTAAGCGGTTGTCCATCGATATAGCCGGCCAGTACCAGGCCTTCGTATGGCTTGACATCACGGCCATATATCTTCTTCAGCTGCCACCACGCAAATGGATCATTTCCCCAATATAGATCATGGTTGCCAATGATCTTCATGAATGCATCTTTTGCCAGGAATTTCTTCTCCGCCTCGAAGGTCTTTTCGTTGAACTTCTTCACCCTGCCAAGACTATTTTCCCATAGCTCTTCACTATCTCCAAGACAGACCAGGTAATAGCCTTCCCTGCAATAATGATCGAGTGCCGCGAGGTAATTCGGCTCCGCAAGCGCAAAATCATCGGCCCCATCCCGCGCACCCTTGTGCTGATCGGAGAAAATAATGAATTTGCCAGAAGTAAGGTCGAAGGGGATCACGAGTCCCTTCTTTCCCGGGTGATCGAGTATGTCTTGTTGTAATTCGCTAAGCGCTTTGAATATTCTTTTCCTCTCAGGCTTGGAGGAAAACTTTTGCACGGCCCATAATACGGGTTTTAAAAGGAGAAACCGGAGAAGGCGGCGCATACGATTTTATTCAATAGGTATTAAGAACGGATAACAGCATAAACATTGTTGTGAGTCCAACGCCGCCGTCTATTTGACGGCTATCATGCTGATCTCGACATTCACAAATTTAGGCAGGGCAGACACCTGGACGGTCTCGCGAGCGGGGAAATCCCCTTCAAAATATTTCCCATACACTTCGTTCACCTCGCTGAAGCGATGCATATCGGTCAGGAAGATCGTCGTCTTTACAGTATTGGCAAATGTCATCCCCGCCGCCTGGAGTATGGTCTTCAGGTTTTGCATCACCCGGTGCGTTTCCTCCTGCACATCTTTATTCTTCAATTCTCCACTGGATGGCTCGATACAGACCTGGCCGGAAATATAAAGCGTATCATTTACAAGGATTGCCTGGTTATAAGGCCCGATCGGCGCAGGCGCATTGGCTGTATTGATGACTTTCTTTTCCATCCTTCGTATTAAAATTTAGAATAACGAATATAGCTTTATGCACTTTCTTTGCAAAAAATGTCTATGCGGGTATTAGTGCTTGCCACTGATGAATTGAAAGAAGAATTGGCTGCCTTTCCATTTAATGCGGACCTTGAGATCGAATGGCTTTCGGATCCCGGTCAGTACAAGGGCCACTTGCCACCCGACGCCTGTCTCGACCTGCTATTCGACAGCACAATTGCCAGGATCACATGGCTAAAAGAGCTTCGTTCGCCATTGATCGTTGTCAGTTCCATGATTCAAACCGTGGCCGAGATCGGGGAAGACTTTGTAAGAATAAATGGATGGCACAGTTTTTTGAAAAGACCGGTTGTGGAAGCCGCGGTAGGACATGAACAACTCAAGCCGGCCGCGGAGGAATTATTCTCATTTCTAGGTAGAAGCACTGAGTGGGTGCCTGATGTCCCGGGATTTGTGACGGCCAGGATCGTATCCGCCATCATCAACGAGGCCTTCTTTGCCCTGGAGCAGGGGGTAAGTTCGGAACATGAGATCGATACAGCAATGGTTTTGGGAACAAATTACCCATTTGGACCATTTGTATGGAGCCAAATAATAGGACTTAAGAACGTGCATTTGTTGCTGCTCGTGCTTGAGAAGCAGCAAAGTAGATATTTGCCCTCTTCCTTACTTATTCAACGGGCTTTGGCATAATAATGGCAATTATACTTAATATCGATACGGCGGTGAAAACGGGGTCTGTCAGCCTGGCCAAAGGTGGCGTACAATTGACAACAACTGTCAATGATAATCAAAAAGATCATGCTTCGTGGATACAGCCAGCTATCAAGCGATTAATAGCCGAACAGGGGTTTAAATTGAAGGAAATCGAGGGGGTTGCTGTTACGATGGGCCCCGGCTCTTATACAGGGTTAAGAGTTGGATTAGCTACTGCAAAAGGACTATGTTTTGCACTGGGTATTCCATTAATTGGTCTTTCCAGCCTGGAAGTAATGGTTCAGACACCCTCATTGGAAGAAGCAGATTTCTATTGCCCGATGATCGACGCACGGCGAATGGAGGTCTATACAGCAGTGTTCGATAAAAGTTTACTTCAGATCGTTAAACCGTACGCGGCTATTATTGACGAAAATAGTTTCAGCACATTCCTGCAAAAAGGAAAAACCATTTTTCTCGGCAATGGAAAAAATAAGCTGAGAGAAGTTCTTTCACACACAAATGCATCCTATAGCGATGTCATCGCAACGTCACGGGAAATGGTGGCGCTTTCAGAAGAGAAGTTCATGAGAAATGAATTTCAGGATCTGGCCTATTCAGAGCCATTTTACCTGAAAGAATTTTATTCCCCTTCCCGTTAATGCATTTGAGCATTTGAAAAACTGTACTTCTCTTAACATTTTTAATTTCAAAAAACACTCATTCGTTGCTAATTTTGCAACTTAGATCTAACAGGTTAAGGCTATGAACAACTACACACTTACATTAAACACAGCGACTCCCGATAACAATAGTTCTCTCAAGGTGGATCTATTGAACGTGAAGAAGGCATCTCTTATTCTCAGGGCCATCAACCATAAGCTGAGACAACAGATACTCAAACTCATCGATGAACAGGGAAAGATAACTGTTACGGAAATCTATGTGAAGCTGAGGCTCGAGCAATCGGTAGCCTCTCAACACCTGGCCATACTCCGTAAGGCGGGTTTTGTGAAGACCGAACGCGATGGTAAATTCATCTACTATACGGTGAACGCCAGCCGCATCGAGGAGCTCAACCAGTTCGTTGAGTCGTTGCTGAACTAATTGAACATACAACTGTTCTAAGGAAAGGAAGCCTTTGGCTTCCTTTTTTGTTTTATTGAACTACTTTTGTTGTAATAAATTCGGATAATGTTTATCAAGCAATTATACACGGGATGCCTCAGCGAAGCCGCCTACTACGTTGAAAGCGAGGGCGAAGCCATCATCATCGATCCATTGCGCGATATTGAGATCTATCTCGACCTGGCTGCCGAAAGGAAAGCCAGGATCAAATATATTTTCGAGACACATTTCCACGCCGACTTCGTCAGCGGTCACCTGGACCTCAGCAAGGCAACCGGTGCACCCATCGTTTACGGGCCGGATACGCATACAGGCTTCGACGCAGTAATTGCAAAGGATGGCGATCAGTTCAAGGTCGGGAAGCTCACCTTGAAGGTATTACACACGCCTGGACACACACTGGAGTCTACCTGTTATCTCCTGCAGGATGAGAACGGGAAGGATAATTGCATATTTACCGGCGACACGCTTTTTGTCGGAGATGTCGGCCGTCCCGATCTCGCACAGAAAAGCGAAGAACTCACCACCAGGGATCTCGCCGCCATGCTATACGAGAGCCTGCAATCGAAGATATTCCCGCTGGCAGACGATGTGATCGTGTATCCTGCCCATGGTCCCGGCAGCTCCTGCGGTAAGAACCTCGGACCCGATACATCAAGCACGATAGGAGAAGAGAAAAAATTCAATTATGCATTGAAGGCGGAAAGCAAGGAAGCCTTCATCGACGCGGTCACCGATGGCATTCCGCCGCCACCGCAATATTTCCCGATAAACGCTAAAATTAATAAAGAGGGCTATGATAGCCTGGATGATGTTATGGAAAAAGCGATGAACCCCCTTTCGGTTGCCGCGTTCAAGGAACTGGCGAAAGAAGATACGATCATACTGGACACACGCACCTCCAATATTTTCACGCATGGTTTCGTGCCGGGCTCCATCAGCATCGGCCTCGACGGACGATTTGCCGAATGGGCGGGTAGCCTCCTGCCATTCGATGTTCCCATGCTCCTCGTTGCCGAACCCGGTAAGGAAAAGGAAAGTGTGGTGCGATTGGCAAGAGTGGGCCTCGATAAGGTACAGGGCTATCTCGATGGAGGCTTCGAGGCATGGCAGGCGAGTGGCGAAAGAGTGGACCTGATCGTTGACGTGGAAGCAGACGAACTCATGATGGATATACCCTTCGATAAGAATCTCGTGGTAATTGATGTTCGCAAACCCGCCGAATATGGCGATGGTCACTTAAGCGACGCCTTGAATATTCCCCTCGAAGAAATGATCGACCCGGCATCATTGGCGAATATCGAGGACAACCAAAATCTCTATGTGCATTGTGCGGGTGGCTACCGGAGTGTGATCGCCTCGTCAATCCTGAAACGCCAGGGCATTCATAACCTGCGCAATATCGTAGGTGGATGGGCAAAGATCAAGGAACAGGAGAAGGCGAAGATCGTTAAGGAAAGCAGCGTGTTGAATTAAGCATTTCGATAGCGCCGGCCCATTTGATTATTTTCACACGACAAAAGCAAAGTCAATGGAATTTGGAAGGGTGCCGGCGGTAGATTTGAATAAGGTAGACTTCTCTCTGCCGAAAGAGCCTGCCTCCAACAAGCAGGTCCTGGATGGGAAGGCCGTAAAGAATCCGAAGGTCTATGTGGGTTGTGCCAAATGGGGAAGGCCCGAATGGGTTGGCACGCTCTATCCTCCCAAGACAAAAGAAAAAGATTTCCTTCAGCATTATGTTGAGCATTATAATTCGATTGAATTAAATGCAACGCACTATAAGATCTACGGAGAGATCGGCACGGCCAAATGGGCCGCTAAAGCGGAAGGAAAGGATTTTCTTTTCTGCCCGAAGATGTACAAGGGGGTCACCCATTTCGGAAAAGTAAACAACAAGCATTTTATTTCGAATGAATTTCTCCGGGGTGTCATGGGTTTCGGTAAACATCTCGGCCCGATCTTCATCCAGGTGGATGACAGGTTTTCTCCCAAACGAAAAGAGGAACTATTCGAATACCTTTCCTCGCTTCCCACAGACCTGCAATTCTTCATGGAGGTCCGTCATCCCGAATGGTTCTCCAATGAAAAGGAAAGGGACGACTTATTTAATTTTCTTCGAAAACATAATATAGGCGCCGTCATCACGGATACCGCCGGACGAAGGGACTGCGCACATATGCATCTTACCGTTCCAAAGGTCTTCATCCGCTACGTGGGTAACAGCCTTCATAAGACCGACTACACGCGAACCGATGTATGGGTGAAGCGGATGAAGTACTGGCTCGATCATGGATTGAAGGAATTGTATTTCTTCATGCACATGCACGATGAGGCTACCTCGCCTGAGTTGTCTGTGTACCTGGTGGATCAGATGAATAAGAAGTTGGGGTTGGAGCTGATAAAGCCCATTTAAGAATGTGCCAATTGGTAAAATGTGCCAATTGGTAAAATGTGCCAATTAGTAAATGTGCCAATGTGCAAATGAT
>DATHKS010000263.1:0-2633 GCA_035488975.1 Chitinophagaceae bacterium
GAAGAGGATCCGGGTGCACCTGAAAAAAAACGGTCAACGGATCATTGTAGAGACCACGGCACACGAGATCGATTACAATTCGAGGAAGGCACGCCTCGTCGTGTCATATGACATTACTGAACGATTGGAGACCGAGCGGCAGAAAGAATTCGATCGCAACAATCTCGCAGCGCTTATCAACAACACCGACGACCTGATGTGGAGCGTGGACAATGATCTCAGGCTGATCACCTGCAATGACTCCTTCAGCAGAACAATTGAACGGGCCTGCGGCAGGCCGCTCACGAAGGGAGACAGGATATTATCATTGCCATTCCCAAAAGAACAGACCACACGATACCAGGGATTTTATGACAGGGCGCTTTCGGGAGAGAGCTTCACCATCATCGAACGTTTCGACTCACCCTTTCAATTCTGGTCGGAGATATCCTTTTACCCCATTGGCCGGGCAGGCTCTGTCATTGGAACCGCCTGTTTTTCCCGCGACATCACGGAACGGAGAAAAGCAGAAGAGGAAATGCGGTTAATGGAGAAGGAACTATTGGATCAAAAGGTGGAAGAACAGAAGAAGGTCACCCGGGCTATCATAAAGGGCCAGGAAAAAGAGCGCGATCATATTGGGCAGGAACTGCACGACAACGTGAACCAGATTTTAGTAGGCACAAAAATGTACCTCAATATGGCGGGTGGAAAGAACGAGGAGTTGAAGGAGATGATCCGTTATCCGCTGGAATTGATCGATGCATCCATACAGGAGATCCGTGTGTTGACCAGCCGGTATGTAACGCCTATGAAAGACATCGATCTCCAGGAACTGCTGCAGGGATTGATGGACAAATTAAAAGATGCCTCGTCCGTAGCGATCGAATTCGACTATTTTGTCACCAGCGACATCGAAGACGAATTGAAACTGAATATATACCGGATCATACAGGAACAGATCAATAATGTTGTGAAACATGCCGAGGCCACTCACCTGAATGTGACGGTGAAGGGAGATTGCAATTTCATCGATATCGCGGTAGCGGACGATGGTAAAGGGTTCGATCCCGCAACAAAGAGAAAAGGGATCGGCATCTCCAATATGACCAACCGAGTGGAATCATTCAATGGGGAGATACATATAGAGAGCGCACCAGGCAAAGGCTGCAGGACTTCTATCAGGATCCCGCATTAGGATAAATATTTCCGGAAATTCTATTTCTCCATCTTAAGTCTCGATACGATCAGCTCTCCTATCTTCTTGCCCATCTTTTGACTCACTTCCGTTGAATGTTCAAAATGGATGCCTCCATAAAACCGTGACCGCGCCGTTTCTTCCGCTGCGTGGCGGAATGAATTGTAGTTCCTGGGACGTATCCCAAAATCCATTTCACTCGTATCGGAATAAGCAAGATTATCTCCAAACACACTCGTGAGCGCCTCGGCGGCCGATGCGGAGATATAGCAATGACCGCAGGTATATTCCGGGAAGGGAGGTGTCTGAAGATGCGGTTCCCAATCGGGATTGAAATATTTTGTGATGACCGTCTCAGGCCGCGCAGTGTTATATTTATACTTGATATTCCAACATTGAATAAACGCGTCGAAGATCGCGATCGATGTCTTCGCATACGCGCAAACCGTTGTCGCGAAATCGGCATGTGCCTTCACGGCGCCTATTCCCACAATACTCATCCAATGGCCGCCGGGAGAGAATTTCTTCGTTCCAAACATCACATGGCCCGATACATTCAACTTAAAGGGATTATCGTCCCAGAAATCGGCTATGAATGTCTGCTCGGGACTGAGGCTATCCACCGTTCTTTCGATCTTCCTCACCTCGCGATAGTATGCACTCGTGCTATCGGAAACGTTGAAAGGAAAAGGATCGATGGGCAGGAATTGATTCACGCTATCTATCACCACCTCGCGGATCTGGTTCCAATGAGGTTCGGCGGCGGATGAATAGGCAGGCGGTGTAGGAACCCAGCGCCCGGGAGAATCGAGGACCGTATACTTGGGTGCGCTGCGCGTCTGAGAATATTCATCCTTCTTGCTCCATGCCATGATAGCAGCGGAGACACTGTCCGAATAACTGATCGAATGCTGAAACACCTCATCCGGCATCCCGTGATCGGTTGCAAGCCGCTTCAGGCTATCCACGAACTCGCTCATGCTTCCCGCAGGAAAGGTGACGGCTTCTCCCAGTTTACAAAAAGATAGCAGCGCCGCAAATTCGAAGTTGATATCGCTTTCAGTTGGTTTGGGAATGGTCGATAGTCCATGCAACTGCCCCGCAAGTGAAGTAAACTGGCTGGGCTGTCCCGCAGCCATAACCTCGTAGGCGGCCACATTGGCGTAGAGGTAATTCCGCGAAGCAACCATGGGTGTGAAATTGTTGCCCATCACGACATTGTTCAGTCGATAGACCGTGTTGCAATACAGGATCGGATCTTTGAATACCGCCTCGTAATCTTTTTTGGAATGGCAGCTACTAAGTGCAAGCAATGAAAGGGAAAGTATGATCCAGGGTCTCATATCACTAAATTGATTCGAAAACGATTGTTGAATAGATGATCTTACCGGGTAGATGAAGCCTGCGTGGTGATACCCTCGCGGATAGACCTGAAGCGGGTTAAAGCAAAATCGCG
>DATHKS010000264.1:0-3734 GCA_035488975.1 Chitinophagaceae bacterium
TCCTGTTGCTCCTGATCTTTTTCGGTTGCAAGGAGAAGTTTGAACCGAATCTTAAATCCATCTCGGAGACCTATCTTGTAGTGGACGGCGTATTGAATGCCGGTAGCGGAAGCACTTCTATCCGTTTGACCCGCTCCTTCAAACTTGACAGGACGGCAGAGCTCATCGGTGAACTCAATGCGAAGGTGACAGTGGAGGGAAAGGATAACTCGACACGCCAGCTCACGAGCGGAGGAAGCGGTTATTATGTTTCGGCGGGACTGAATCTTTCAGTGGACCAGGATTACCGGCTGCGCATCAAGACAGTTGATGGAAAGGAATATCTCTCCGAATATGTGACCGCGCGGCTCACTCCTCCCGTCGATAGCATCGGCTGGCACCGGACGCAGAATAATGGCGTGCAGTTCTACGTCAATACCAGCGATCCCAGCAACAAGACCCTATACTACCGGTGGGAATACGAAGAAACCTGGGAGATCCATAGTTTTTACTATTCCAGGTATCGCTACGTGGATACGATAGCGAACTCGTATGTGCTGGAGCGCAAGCCTTCGGAACTGGTGAACATTTGCTGGAGGTATCATGTATCAAGCAATATCCTCCTCGGCTCCTCCGTCCGTTTACAAAACGACCGGATCTTCGAGGCCCCGTTGGTATTGGTCTCCCGGGGGGATGACAAATTAGCCATACGGTACAGTATTCTCCTGCGCCAATACAGCCTCGATAAAGCAGGCTATGAGTTCTATGACCTCCTAAGAAAGAATACGGAAAGTCTCGGAACTATTTTCGACGCGCAGCCTTCCCAGATCCGCGGCAATATCACCTGTACAAGCGACCCGTCGCAGGTCGTGATCGGGTACATAACGGCGAGAACCGTACAGGAGAAAAGGATATTCGTTACCAAGGCCGACATTCCCGACTGGAAGTTTGTAGAGTCGTGCCCTACTACCCAGGTTCCGCCAGACAGCATAGATCTGTATTTCGGGGCATTAGGCCTCGGACCTTATGAGGCGAGCACCCGGCCAAATGGCAGCATTGAATATTACCTGGGCGCCGACCAGACCTGTGTAGATTGTACCAAGCGTGGTGGCTCTGTTATTAAACCCAGTTATTGGTAACGGCATTTGCGTATTAAACCGGATTGAATTATGAATGAGATGAGATACACTTGTTTATTTATTGCACTGGTACTTCTTGCTTCCATGACCTCATTGGCGGCCCCCTGGCAATTTCAGCAACAGAAAGGAGACACCCTGCAGGAAAGAATGTACGTGCACACCGACAAGAATTTCTATGTAGCCGGTGAGATCGTGTGGTTTAAAGTGTACGGTGTAAAGGCAACCGATTGCCAACCCACCAACCTGAGCAAGATCGCTTACGTAGAGATCATCGACCGGGAAGGCAAGCCGGTGGTGCAGGGCAAAGTAAGACTCGGCCCGAAGGGCGGCGATGGTTCTTTTTATTTACCTCTCTCCATTGCATCCGATAATTACCGTCTCCGTGCCTATACCCGGTACATGAAGAATGACGGACCCGGTATCTTCTTCGAGAAGGCCGTCACGATACTGAATACCATCAAACCGGGCACACCCGGAAGCACTGAGCCGGCCGGAATAAAGGCCGCATTCTTTCCCGAAGGCGGACAACTGGTGAAGGATATCGAATCGAGGGTGGCCTTTCACGTGACGGATGAATATGGCAAAGGCATTAACGTAGATGGTGTGCTCGTCGACGAGGCCGGCGATACCATCACACATTTCTCATCACACCGATTGGGGATGGGAAGCTTCCTACTGAAGCCAAAACCAGGGGATCACTACATGGCCATCGTGCGGGGACCCGGTACAACATCGGTCACGGTGCCGATGCCAGCAACAGGCGAAAGCGGATTTGTATTGAATGTAACGGATAACAAGGACAGCCGGTGGAAGATCCGCGTACTGGGCCAGGGAACCGATCCCGCATCGCGTGGAGAGAATGTCTTCCTCCTCGCCTCTACCCGGAAAATATTGAGAAAGGCCATCGAGGGCTTTCTCGCGTATGAAGGTGAGCTGACCCTCTATCTCGACAAATCGGCATTGGGTGAAGGCGTGAGCCAACTCACACTATTCAACAAGGATCATCAGGCCGTCAGCGAGCGATTGGTATTCACGCGGCCTCAAACGGAAACACAACTTAACCTGCATAGCGATAAGGAAGCATATGCAGCCAGGGAACCGGTACAGCTCTCGGCATTGCTGGGAAAGGAGATAGCGCAGGATCAGCACGCCAGTTATTCGTTGTCCGTTTTTCAGCAGGATAGCCTGCAAGGAAATGATGATGCCGGTATCGACAGCTATCTGTGGCTATCGTCGGATCTGCATGGAGAAGTGGAATCACCCGGGTTTTATTTCTCAGAAGACCCCGAAGTTCCTTCCGCTACCGATGAGTTGTTGCTTACGCATGGATGGCGCCGCTTCAACACGCCTGGTGTAAGTGCACACGATGGAGAAATGTCCACGGTTGCCATACCCGAACTACGCGGCCACCTGGTAGCAGCAAAGATCACCCGTGTTACCGACGGAATGCCCGGCATTGACGTTACCTGCTATCTCTCCTGTCCTTCCAGGCCATTCGGTCTCTACACTACTCTCTCCGATAGTACCGGCATGGCATATTTCACTGTGAATGACTTTTATGGCCCCGGTGAGATCATCGTGCAGACGGACAAAACGAATAATATTGCGTACCGGTCGGATGTCCTGACACCATTCTGGGGTAAGTACAATGCAGAGGAATGGTCCCGCCCGCTATTGAGAAAAGAATACGAGGAGATGCTCACCCAACGCAGCATTGCCATGCAGGCGCAAAATATCTATGAGGCAGACAGCATCCGCCGTTTCGATGCTCCAGTGTTGAAAGACACGCTCGCATTCTTTGGCAAGCCTGAGTATAGCTACCCGCTCGATGACTACAAACGTTTTACAACCATGGAAGAGGTACTCCGGGAATTCGTAGTGTCTGTATCAGTTGTGCCGCACAATGGCAAGCTTACCATGCGGATCTACGACGAGGCGTACAAGAATCTCTTCACGGATAACCTGCTGGTGATGATCGATGGCGTTCCCCTGATGGACTATAACCAGCTCTTCAAATACGATCCCCTGAAAATTAAAAAACTGGATGTTGTGCCGCGACGCTACCAGCTCGGACCCGCGAGTTTCTCGGGAATAGTGAGTGCAGAGACCTACCAGGGACAATTCACCGCATTCGAACTGGATCCTTCCATTATCGCCGTCGACTACGAGGATCTCCAGTTGCACCGGCAATTTTATGCGCCGGAATATAAGCCGGGAGAGAGGAAGACGCATTTACCGGATCTCCGCACCACGTTATACTGGGCTCCTGATCTGTCGCCTGATAAGGAAGGCAGGGGAAACTTGCAATTCTTTACATCGGATCAGAAGGGAAAATTCCATGTAGTGCTCCAGGGCATAAACAGCGAAGGAAAGCCTGTATCTGCCAGTACAGAATTCTCGGTTAAATAACTACTGCAGGGTTGAAGCTATTGCGAATTGCGATCAGCCTAACAACAGGCTGCCACCGGCGGCATCGAAATTCATTTTATTCAGAAAAAATGGAGGACGCTCCTTTACGAAGGAGAGTGTAAACCGCGTACTGATTCCTACTTCGGATTCTACTCTGACCTTGATCTTGTTTGCCTTGAAAATATCGTGTGTGGCGGAGAGTCCGAT
>DATHKS010000265.1:0-3000 GCA_035488975.1 Chitinophagaceae bacterium
AGCTCCGCCAGCCAACCAGGCTCCGGTAGCAAACGCAGGTAGTAATGTAGCGATCACGTTACCAACCAATACGGCAACGCTGAACGGTAGCGCCTCGAAAGACCCCGATGGATCGATCAGCAAGTATGCATGGACGAAGACTAATGGTCCCGCATCCTTTAATATCACAAGTCCGGGTTCGGCTACAACGGCTATCGGTAACCTCACACAAGGTGTCTATACCTTCACGCTGACCGTCACCGATAATTCAGGCGCTGGCGCTTCTTCTACAGTCACCGTAACGGTGAATGCTGCACCAGCTCCGCCGGTCAATCAGGCCCCGGTAGCGAGAGCGGGAAACAACATAATTATTACATTGCCTACAAGCGCAACAACATTGAATGGTACGGCCTCTACCGATGCTGATGGAAGCATCGTGAAATATGCCTGGACCAGGGTCAGTGGCCCGGCTACTTACACCTTCGTGAATGCGGCTGGTGTAACAACGGCGGTGAGCAATTTGTCGCAAGGCACTTATACATTCAAGTTGACAGTGACCGATAACCAGGGAGCGACCGGTTCGGCTACAGTAAACGTAACCGTGAATGCTTCGCCTGAAACTCCGCCTACCACTACATTGAACCAGGCGCCGATAGCCAAGGCGGGAAATGATATGGTGATCATGCTTCCGGCAAATGATGTCTCCCTGAATGGAAGCGCCTCTACCGATGCGGACGGAAGGATCGTCAGTTACGAATGGACGGAATTGTCCGGCCCTGCAACGGCTGTCATGGTTGACAAGCGCTCGACAGTAACTAAGGTCTCTGGTCTGCAGATTGGCGAGTATGTCTTCGAACTTAAGGTAACCGATGATAAGGGTGCATTCTCCAGGCAATCGATCAAGGTGAGTGTGCGGACAAGAAACGGCGAGAAGTTCCAGTTGGTACTTTACCCGAATCCTACGGCTTCGCAGCTGAACATACAATACTCCGAAAACATGACTGGCAAGATCAGGATATTCATCTACGATGCCAACAGGCGATTGATCAGGAAGGAAGATGCGACCAAGGACCTGGTGACATATAGCGAAGGAGTGGATGTGAGCAGGCTGAAAGCGGGAATCTATTTCGTCGAGATCATCAGGCCGGATAATAAGAGAATTACGAAGGCATTTATGAAACAGTAAAATACAATTTGACAATTTGATGATTTGGTAATTTGATAATGGTGCGTGCTACGATTTGTAAGACACGACTACATATAGAACTAGAAACCCTCCGTATTATGCGGAGGGTTTCTAGTTAAAGTCATTATCAAATTACCAAATTATCAAATTGCCAAATTAGATGAACACCCTACTCCCATAACTATAATTCTCCCTGAATTCCTTTGGCGTACATCCCTTCTTCTTGCGAAACAGGCGATTGAAATTGGAGATATTATTGAAGCCGCAATTGTAGGCCACTTCCGCCACGGATTGGGTGGTATCGATCAATAGCCTGGAAGCGTGACCCAGCCTCATCTCCAGCAGGCTATCCATGAAAGTGATGCCCGTTCTTGTCTTGAAGAACCGGCTGAAGGAAACATCAGTCATATTCGCCAGCTTGGAGACCTCCGTCAGGCTTATAGGCTTCTGGAAATTCTGGTTCATGTACTCGATCGCCTTTTCTATCCGGCGGCTGTTGTAGGAAAGTTCGGCATTGCTGAAGGTCGCATCGGAAAGGGTATGCATGTTCCGGGAAATGGAGAGATCATGCAGTATCGATAGCAACTCCAGCACGGAATCGAAGCCCTGCTTCTGGCTCAGGATAGTGAGCCTCGGAGTGATCTGCTCGATGGTCTGCCGCGAAAACAGGATGCCCTTTGCGGAGCGTTCAAGCATATTGCGGATGAAACTCAGCTGGTTTCTCCGCAGGAATTTCTCATCAAACAGGTCCTTGTGAAACTGGATCGTTATCTCCCTTATCTCCTGGTTCTTGCATTTATGGGTTTGCCATACATGGGGCAGATTGGAGCCCACCAGGACCAGCTCCAGGTCGTCGATCTCGCTTATATGATCGCCTACTACCCGCTTCGCGCCCTTGGCATTCATGATGAAATTCAACTCAAGTTCTTCGTGGCAATGCAGCGGGAAGTCGAATTCCGTCTTCACCCGGCTGAAAATAGTGAAGCAATCGCTGCTGGTAAGGGGAGTGATCTCGCGCAGTATGTCTTTTTGCATATCGTTGGTTAAGGGATGAAATTATAACATTATGGATAAAATAGTATTAACATTTATTAAATAAGGGTATTTTTTTAGTTTCTATAAATCACTTCCGTATCAGGCCGGGACTATACCTTGCCCTTTTGTGGGATTATAAAGCATTGGAATAAGATAATAAAGTACTAGTTATAGGATTTGCAAAGAAACTACTTTTGAACAAACAACTTGCTTATGAAAAGACACGTACTCCTCCAGGTACTGCTGTTTGTAATGTGTGCCGGATCAACTCTCCCTGGCTTCGCCCAGGAAAGAACCCTCACGGGAACGGTTACCGACGAAAAAGGCGCCACCCTGCCGGGAGCGACGATCACAGTCAAAGGATCCAGCCTGGCCACCCGCACAGAAGCCAACGGCAAATTTTCCCTTAACATTCCCGCCTCCGCAAAGACCATCGTTGTTTCCTTCATTGGAATGGAATCGCAGGAATACAATCTTTCGAGGAAGAATACGATCGACATCTCGCTCAGATCAGTGGCCACCACTCTCGGTGATGTGGTTGTAGTCGGTTACGGTAGCGTGAGGAGAAAAGACGCCACCGGCGCATTGTCCAGCCTGAAGCGCGAAGACCTCATCAGGGACGCCCCAACGAATATCCTCTCGGCCATGCAGGGTAAAGTGGCCGGCGTGAATGTTACCCAGAATGATGGCGCACCCGGCGCCGCCCTTAGCATACGCGTACGAGGGTCCAATTCATTTCTCGGTGGCACGGAACCCCTATACGTTATCGATGGCGTGCCATTCAACAACACAAGCAGCGG
>DATHKS010000266.1:0-3104 GCA_035488975.1 Chitinophagaceae bacterium
TGCCGATCGACATCCGTCTTATCTGCGCGACCAATGTACCGCTGACTGAACTGGCGAATGAAAATCGTTTCCGGAAAGACCTCATCTACCGGATCAACACCGTTGAGATAATGGTACCGCCACTCCGTAAGCGTGGCACCGATATCATTCTGCTGGCAAAATATTTCGGCAAACTCTATAGCAACAAGTATATGAAGCCCGCGCCCGAGTTCGATGTGAAGGCGATGGAGAAACTCATGAATCACCATTACCCGGGAAACGTGCGCGAGTTGCAGTACATCATCGAACGCGCAGTGATCATGGCAGACGATAGCCTGCTGCAGCCACATGACCTGATCTTCTCACCCATCGAATCGCTTTCTGCACCTGATACCGAACCGGCCGAGATGAAATTGAGTTCTGTCGAAAAGAATACTATTCTTAAAGTCATAGAGAAGCATAATGGCAATATCACCAAGGCGGCCAAGGAACTCGGCCTCACCCGGACCGCCTTATACAGAAGATTGAGCAAATATGATATTTAAAAAATATGAGTGGAGGATCCTGCTTACGGTATTATTGCTGCTGGCCACGCTTAGCATTGCTGCCTTCTTAGTCACGAAAGGACTGTTCGTCTACTTGCTTCTCGTCATCCCCGTGATCATCTACCAGGTGGTTGAGCTATACCGCTTCCAGCAAAAGGCACATAAGGAACTGGAACAATTCGTCGAGTCCATTCATTACCGCGATTTCTCCCGCTATTTCGATGTGAAGCATGCATCGGTGGATATCCAGCCGCTGCGGCAGGGATTCAACGATATCAATACTACTTTCAAGGTGATAAGCAAGGAGAAGGAAACGCAATACCAATATCTTCAGAAGATCCTGGAATTGGTGGATACTGGCATTCTCTCTTATGAAGAACAGGGTGGAGAGATCGTCTGGATGAATGAATCGTTGAAAAGAATGCTCGCCGTTCCCTACCTGAAGACGATCAGTTCACTTTCACGCCGCGATGAAGTTCTATACCAGCAGATCATACAATTGAAACCCGGCGAGACGAAGATCGCTACAGCCCACCTCGAGCGATCGGCCTTCAAGATCCTTTTATCGGCTACTGCCTTTCAAACCGAGGGAAAGATATACAAGCTCATCGCATTTCAGAATGTGAACGAGGCATTGGATGAAACGGAATCACGCGCATGGCAGAAACTCCTGAGTGTGTTGACGCACGAGATCATGAATTCCGTTGCACCTATCTCTTCCCTTGCAGAGACGCTCAAGAGCCGCTTGCAACAGTCGGTCCATTTGCTCAACAACGACTCCGGCGCCGTCGACGATCTGGAGATCGGCATCGAAACCATCCGCCGCAGAAGTGAAGGGTTGCTGAAATTCGCCGAGACCTACCGCAACCTGAATAAGATCACGACACTCAATCTCCAGCGCGTTTATGTCAGGGATATATTCGAGAGCCTGCTGCAATTGATGCAACCTACGCTCGAACAAAAGAACATAGAAATAGAAACTATTCTCAAGGATACCGATATAAGTCTCGAGGCGGACACCAGCCTCCTTGAACAGGTATTGATAAATCTCGTGGTCAATGCCATTGAGGCTGTGAAAGATCACGTCGATCCAAGGATCATTCTTACGGCCTATATGACCAACAACAAGAAGACCGTAATCAAGGTCGCCGACAATGGCAATGGCATTCCCGCAGAACTACTCGACCGCATCTTCATTCCCTTCTTCAGTACAAAGAAAAGCGGTAGCGGCATCGGCCTCAGTCTTTGCAAACAGATCATGATGCTCCACAAGGGGAATGTGCAGGTTCAGTCTGCCGAAGGCGAAGGCACTGCATTCTTGTTGCAGTTCTAATTTTTGTAATTCAAAAGTAAAAATTCAAAATTCAAAAGGGCGTGATAGGCGAAGCGGCTGACGGAATTCAAAATTCAAAAGTAAAAAGTAAAAAAGTCGTGCTGCCAGAAAAGCTTTCATCTTTTGTACACTCCAATTCTCATTTTTTAGCTTAATTCTAAAACCCCTACACTCCCCAGTTACGATGGACACCTCGCCCGGCACGCCCTTTTGAATTTTTACTTTTGACTTTTGACTTTCTTCGACTTTTACTTTCCCTTAACGCGAGTTAATCCGACGTTAAGCACCACCCGATATTAGACCAGCATGGATTTTTATTCCAACTTAGCTGTATCAATTTTTCAACAAAAAAAAATAATCATGAAAAAAGTAATCATCGCTGCCGTAGCATTGTTCTTATTTGCCGGCATTTCCAATGCACAGACGACAAAGACGCCGGCTGCGAAGCCCGCTCACAAGGAAGCAACAGCAAAGAAGACCGCTGCAAAGACAAGCGCCAGCACTACCAGTGTAACTCCCACAACACCCGCAACTGATTCGAAGACAGCAACAGCAACAACTATCAAGAGAAAGCATCACGCAAAGAAAGCGTCCTCTAAAAAGGCTGCTTCAAAATAAGCAATAAGGTGGTTTCGAGGTTCAGTAAGGCGATCCTGCAGAGGGTCGTCTTTTTTTATGCGCATAGCTGAAAAATCTGTTAACTTTCACTTAACGAATGTTAACAAAAGTTATTCAGGAGACTTAAAACCTTTGCAGTACACAATATGCTCTCCTTCTCCATACGATCCTCCACCATCCGGCTGGGTATTTTCATCAGTTCCCTTGCCATTGCCACCATCATGGTGTTCCAGCTGGTGTGGTTGAAGAAAGTATACAACTTCGAGCAAAAGGAATTCAACCACAGCATCGTAAAATCGATCCGCGGAATGTATGAGGATCTCGATGTAAACTCTTACAATTATTCCCATCTCAACGAGTTGATCGAAAACCCCGAGCCGGATCTCTATATTGCCCGGCTTACATTACCCGTCGATACCGATTCCCTGACGAGTTATCTACTCTATGAACTGGAGGACTTCGGCGTCTTCACCGATTGTCATCTCGGCATTTTCAGCGCAACCGAGGGGAAATACATCTATACGGGTGTACTCAAATCTGCCGGCGTGAAGCATCAGTCGCAGGCCGTGCTTCCTCCCTCCCAGCGACGATACGATCATATCGCCCTCTTTTTCCCACACAGGAAGCAA
>DATHKS010000267.1:0-10314 GCA_035488975.1 Chitinophagaceae bacterium
GAATATTCGAATCGAGCAATGTCCTGGTCGATTGGAATATTCTTATCGCGGAGTGTATTCACGATTGACGACTCACGATTCACGTTATTCACGCTTGACGACTCACGATTCACGTCGCACGCTATTTTAAATTGTCATACACTACCTGAAGCACCTCCTTGCACACATCTATCCTATCCGGTGGCACCGTCTTGAAGGCGTCGTTCAACGTCTCGTCGGCTATCTGCATCGTCTCCTCTTCCAGTTTCTGCGCCTGCTTGGTGAGATAAATGAGGTTGATCCGCCTGTCATTCTCCGATGCCACACGCTTCACAAGATTCAGTTTCTCGAGATTGTCGACCAGCCGGGTGATGCTCGGCTTATCGCGAAAAGTAGCGTTACATAGTTGCTGCTGACTACGGCCGTCTTCCTTCCAGAGATGATACAACACACTCCATTGTTCAATGGTGATATTGAGGCCGGCACTGTTGAATTTCTTCTGCAGGCGACGGGCAATGGCCGTCGATGCCTTGCCGGTCACAAAGCTGTATAGTTCACCTTTCTTAAAATGGTTGTTTGGCATATAGTTGTTTGTGCAACTATTCAAAATTAATATTAAATTTGGATCGTGCAACTAAATCCTTTTAAAAAATTTCATGGCTTCCGGGCTGCTTCAATATAAACGGTCTGCTGTTTCCTACTCTATTCTTGGCCGCGGCCCAAGGCCCATCCTCTGCTTCCATGGATTTGGCGAATCGGCCTCACTTTATTCTTTTCTCGTTGATAATGAGGCCAATTCCTTCACATTCATCTGCATCGATCTGCCGTTTCATGGCAAAACGGAATGGCGGGAACTCCTTTGTACGGGAGATGACTTGCTCACGATCATCGATGATTTGTTTTCGTTAAAGGAGCTGCAATCTCTCCGCGGTAAGC
This sequence comes from Chitinophagaceae bacterium, assembly GCA_035488975.1. GTDB lineage: Bacteria > Bacteroidota > Bacteroidia > Chitinophagales > Chitinophagaceae > DATHKS01. The sequence goes on from DATHKS010000267.1 coordinate 916, forward strand.
CATTGTTCCTGATGGGTAATAGCCTCGGCGCCCGTGTGGCACTCAGCATTTACGAGGCCCGGCCAGCCGCCTTTTGCAGGCTGATTCTCCTGGCTCCCGATGGGTTGCGGGTGAACCCCTGGTACTGGTTGGCAACCCAGACACGGGTTGGCAACCGCCTTTTCAGCCTCACCATGGACAGACCCGGCTGGTTCTTCGGACTGATCAATTTGCTGCAAAAATGCGGGCTCGCGAATGAAAGTGTCACACGCTTCGTGAAGAGCTATATCGGCGATAAGACAGCACGGCGCGTATTGTACGATCGATGGATAAGCCTCCGGAAATTAAGGCCTTCTCTTTCCCGCATCAAGAGATATATAAGAACGAATAAAACAGAGGTCCGCCTGCTCTATGGAAAGTTTGACCGTATCATCCTGCCAAAGAGAGGCCGGCAATTTTGCGATGGCATCGAAGAGTATTGTTCGATCACCATCCTGGATGGTGGCCACAGCATTGTTCAACCAAAGTTTATCGCTGAAATACGAAAGGCCATGCTACAGTAAGCGGGCAATGAGTAGATTTGTCCCTATTCGATATGATCCTCGCTGCTATCATCATAGTACTATTCGTTTCATACGCCAGTCTTATTCTTTATTACTGGCGAAGCTGGACCGCCATCCCACTCTTTCAATGGAATGGAACTTCTCCCTCCACCATGATCTCCGTCATCATTCCCGCGCGCAACGAAGCCGAAAATATCGGGCTACTGCTGCAGTCGCTAAAGGCGCAGAGCTATCCGGCGCACTTATTCGAAATAATAGTCGTGGATGATCACTCGACAGATCTTACCGTAGACATAGCGCGCAGTTTTGCAGGCGTGCGACTGGTCCAGTTCACTATTGGCCCCTCCAACTCGTATAAGAAAATGGCATTGGACGCCGGCGTGCGTTTCGCCACGGGCGAGCTCATTGTGACCACCGATGCAGACTGTCATTGTCATACCGATTGGCTTTCTACCCTGGCGGCCCTATATGAAAAGGATAAACCTGTTTTCATCGCCGCACCGGTTTCGATTGACAGGTCAGGGTCATTAGTCGGGCTGTTCCAGGATTTCGATTTTGCCATTCTGCAGGGCATCACGGGTGGATCGGTGCACCGGCAGTTTCATTCCATGTGTAATGGGGCGAACCTCGCATACACCCGGCAGGCATTCGAGAGTGTAAATGGTTTTTCGGGAATCGATGATATTGCCTCGGGAGATGACATGCTTCTCATGCATAAGATCTGGAAACAGTTTCCCGGCCGCATCAGCTACCTGAAATCGAAGGAAGCTATTGTCAGCACACAACCCATGCGAACCTGGCAGGCTTTTTTCAAACAACGGATACGCTGGGCAAGCAAGGCGACACGTTTCGATGATAAGAGGATCACTGCGGTACTCCTCTTGGTTTATTTCTTCAATATCTCCTTTCTCGTTTTGGCGGTTGCCGGTTTCTATCAACACGACTACTGGTGGCTGGCATTGATCCTCTGGATCGCGAAGACGATCATCGAATGGCCATTCATGGATTCGATCACCCGGTTTTTCAACAAACGCTATCTCGTTGCCTGGTTCTTCTTCCTGCAGCCGATCCATATAGCCTACACCATCCTCTCCGGTTTGTTTGGTCAATTCGGTAAATATGAATGGAAGGGCAGAAAGGTAAAATGAACAACGGTTCGCTGGCGATATCAACCGTTTAATGAAATAGTTTTATCTTCCTGCGATGAGTTCCTTCCCTCTTTCCTTTCAACAGGCCGCTTGGAAACGCCTGAAAAAGAACAAGGGCGCCATCTTCGGCCTTATTATCATCCTATTGGCAATACTCATTGGGATCTTCGCTTATTTCATTGCTCCCGATCCATCTCCTTATGCCAATCGCATCATCCTGGAAATGGGTGGCAGCAAGCCCGGCACCCGGCAAAGTTTCATTAAAGTAAGAAAAGATAAACAGGTGGATAAACCCGGATTCTTCTCGAGGCTGATGTCGGGAGAAGAGGATGCATTTTATTTCGTGCCCATCAATTCAGTCACGCAGGCCGGCGATAGTTTCATTGTTCAGAAATTCATCGATGAGGGTTTGACCGAACGGCAGGCCTATCATCGCAACCAACTCGCCGGGGAGCCGGTGGTGAGCAATAAATTCGTATTGGGCACCGATAAATTCGGCCGCGATATTCTCAGCCGGCTCATAGTAGGAACGCGGGTGAGTCTTAGTGTCGGTCTCATCACCGTGATCATTTCACTCAGTATAGGTTTGATACTGGGATCCCTTGCCGGTTACTTCCGCGGCCGGACCGATGACATCATCATGTGGTTCATCAATGTGATCTGGAGCATTCCAACTTTACGCCTTGTCTTCGCAATCACACTTGCCCTGGGGAAGGGATTCTGGCAGGTCTTCATTGCAGTAGGCCTCACCATGTGGGTGAGTGTGGCCAGGCTCGTACGCGGGCAGGTGCTGGCTATCCGTGAACTGGAATACATCGAGGCCACGAGGGCGCTTGGCTACTCTTATTTCCGTACGATAGTAAGGCATATCTGGCCTAATATCCTCGGACCCGTGATCGTTATCGCCGCTTCTAATTTTGCCTCCGCCATTGTGATCGAAGCGGGATTAAGTTTCCTGGGCATCGGCGTTCAACCACCCCAACCGAGTTGGGGACTGATGATAAAAGAGAATTACAATTTCATCATCACACAAAATCCCATGCTGGCCCTCGCGCCGGGCTTCGCCATCATGCTTCTTGTGCTTGCATTTAATTTACTGGGAAATGGTTTGCGGGATGCGCTCGATGTTCGCTGACAATTACAAAGCGTTTACTTGCTCGCATAGCGATAGCTGCCCGCAAAAACATTCGATGCTTTCGTGAGCGAGGTTACCTGCACCTGCACCAGGCATTGTGTAGCCAGGGGAGTGCCGGTAATGGTAAAGTTAGTCGCGGCCGCCGTAGCATTCACCGTACTGGAGAAGAAAGGAGCCGGGTTAGTGCCATCGTCTTTCTTTGCTGTCACTTCTATCTTTACGCCGTTAGCGGGCATCGCGGATGTTACGGTCACCTTAAGGTTATAGGGTCCGAGTGCGGGAAGTTGTACGGAACCAACGGCGGGATCCAACGTGACCGCAAGGGTTGCTTCGTTTACAGGGGGAGGGTCGGGATTGCCACCGCCGCCACCGCCTTTACCACAAGCCGTGAGAATGACTGAGCTCAACAGCAATAACACTCCAAAACGCATGACCTTCCGCATAGACTTGATTCAATTTGCTACCAAGTTATTTATTTTTAAACGCATCACCAAACCGCTTCTCCTTTCCCGATTCAACCAACAACCTGAACATTGCGGCTGAAGCTCTCCTCGAGGGAGATGAACGTTTCGGTGCGTTCGATGCCTTTTATCTTTTGCAATTCGTCGTGCAGCACGAAGCGTAGCTGGGAAATGTCCTTGCAGACTATTTCCGCAAACATGCTGTAGTTGCCTGTCGTGTAATTGAGACGAACGATCTCGGGGATCTTTTGCAGTTCCTTTGCAACGGCATCATAGAGGGAGCTTTCCTTGAGATAGATCCCGATGAAGGCGATGACATCGTAACCGAGAAGTTTCAGATCGGCGCTGAGGCGGGTCCCTTTGACCACACCGGATTCCTGAAGTTTCTTGATGCGGACATGGATAGTGCCGCCGGACACGAATAATTTCTTGCCGAGGTCGGCATATGATATCTCCGCGTTCTCCATCATGTGATGAATGATGTCAAGGTCGAGCTTATCCAAATTCAATTTAGTAGTCATTTTCGTAGGTGATTTTTGATTTTCTCTATATAATTACCCAAATATTTGAATAATATCTATATTTTCCAAATATTTCTTGAAAAATTTGGAAACAAATGGCCCATTCCCCTAATTTTGTCATATCAAGTTCTTTAAAAAGGGGCCGGTGCTTCGAAGGCTGGTCCGCAATATACTGTGGGGTGATGAAATCTTGGCAGACATGCCCTCTCGTCTCGAGGGTGGGGACAACAGGATAAACGTAGCATAGAGCCGACCGTCAGGCCGACCAGGATTGACCACTAACTCTTTGTGCTATGGCTAACTGCCTCGTGGAGGTTCGATTCCTCCCCCTACAGCTGATTTTCTCATGTGATTGTGATTGTTTGCCATTGTAACGTAAGACACTACAATGGCATTTTTTTGTACCCGCCTGCCTCATTTCCCCAATCCGGTTGACATCCGGTTGACACCTGGTTGACATCCCGTGCATTTAGCCTTCAATATGTAGCATACTTTGCCGATCCTGCAAGCAGTGGTCTGAAATATTTCCTCAGGGAGAGGCGGGACGACAGTGGCTTCAAAATTGAAGCCTGTAGATAGACCAAAGGATTTTAGTATGAGTGTTCTACAGGATAAAAGACCCAGTCTCCTATTGGCGGACGACGAAGAGGAATTGCTGATGCTGATGAAGGCCCGCTTACAAAAGGAGGGATTCAGGGTACAGCTGGCGCTGAATGGCGATCACATCTTTGAAAAAGTATTGGATGACCCTCCCGATGCGATCCTCCTCGATATTGTAATGGACCATGTTAGCGGCAATGATATCTGCAAACAATTAAAGGCCGATGCCTCCACCCGCCATATCCCCATCATCATGTTCTCGGGTAATGATGATATCCAGGATATCACCCGCGAATGCGGCGCCGATGATTTCCTTTCGAAGCCTTTCAACATGCCTCTTGTAAGAGAAACCATACTTCGCGTTCTTACTAAAAGATGATGGCAGCTCGCCACTATCATCTAAGTGACATCAGCTATCTCCCCGAAATCCCTTCCTGATTCCTGCATTTAAGTAATGGTTAATGGATACGCGTTTATCATCCATTCCTTAGTTTTGTACTCTTATTACCCGGTGACTTTCTACCAGCCGGATATTCAAAAAATATACTAAAACCTAACCATTAACCCATGAAACAGCTATTTCTCGCGGTAGCCATGTTCCCCATTCTTATTTCCACCGCCCAGGACCCCACGGTAAAGGGCCTTCGCAGCGACGCAGAACGATCGATCAACAAAGACCCGGCCGATACCATTCCAAAGATTTGGAGAAAAGGAGGCATCTATGGTATCAATCTATCACAGGGCTCGTTGAACAATTGGGCGGCTGGTGGCGATGATTTTTCCCTCTCCATCAATTCAGTGCTCAGCCTGTACGCATTCTACAAAAAGGGCAAGCATAGCTGGGACAATACACTCGACTTCAATCTCGGCTATATCCGCACCACAAGCCTGGGCAGCCGCAAGAACGATGACCGCATCGACCTGCTTTCAAAGTATGGCTATGCGCTATCCCCGAAGTGGAACCTGGCCGGCCTGGTAAACTTCCGCTCCCAATTATTCAAGGGATATTCTTACCAGGATGATGTGAAAACACTTTCTTCGGCCTTCCTGTCGCCCGCGTATATATTGGTCAGCCCGGGTTTCGACTATAAGCCGAATGCAGATCTTTCCATTTTCCTATCGCCCGTAACCGCCCGCTTCACCATCGTGAAAGATGATACACTCTCCGCGCATGGAGAATATGGTGTTGACCCTGGCAAGCATGTAAAGACGGAGATCGGCGCGTTCGCTTCGGTGAACTATCTCAAGACCTTCAATAAAATTCTTTCGTATAAGGGGCGCCTGGATCTTTTCTCCAACTACCAGGGCAAGCCGCAGAATATCGACCTGTATTGTACAAATGTACTGAACATACAATTGAACAAAGTGCTCTCCGCCACCTGGAGCGTGGATATGATCTATGACGATGACGTGAAATTATTCGGGAAGAATAATACGGGAGCTGCATTGCAGTTAAAGTCGTTGATAGGGATTGGGTTGTTGGTAAAATTCTAACTCAATTTGGCAATTTGATAATTTGGTAATTTGGTAATGAGGCGTGCTCCGATGAGTAACCGCTGACCGAGCTGAGGCATTGTCAAATTACCAAATTGCCAAATTATCAAATTAACAAAGAAAGCCCTCCAACAGAAAGGCTTTCTTTTCTAATACCTCAACTCTAATCGAAGAGGTTAAAGGGTCATTAGGATTCCAAACGGTAATTGATGGGCAGGGTACGCCATGTCTTCACATTCTTTCCCTTCACTTGTCCAGGTGTCCATTTCGGCATATTGGATACTACCTTGATCGCAGCCTCTTCGAGTCCATATCCGAGTTTGTTTCCAACCGTAGAAACATTACTCACATTTCCCTTCTCATCTACGGCAAATTGTACATTCACTACTCCTTCTACATTGTTGTCAATCGCATCTGCAGGATATTCCAGGTTCCGGGTAATATAATCTTCCAGCGAAGATTGTCCGCCGCTATATGCAGGCGCTACTTCCGTCCTGTTATAAATGCCCATCTTATCCTTCTCTATTTTTGCCCCGGTATTATCGGCAGCCATTGAACTGGAAACCTTACCGGTTTTCTTTTTTGCTGCTACTACCGCTGTATTATCTTTCTTATTTGCAGCCGAATCTTCCTTTGCACTTGTGGAATTATTTGCCGATTCATCTGCATTGTTGCAGGATGTCATGATAAACGAGCAACCGACCCCAGCAATCAACAGTTGAAAGATTGTATTTAAACGTTTGAATGTCATAAACTTGGTTTTAGGTGAATAATTATTTCATCTTACTATTCCAAACGGAGTGCCATAACCCATCATACCATTCTCCCAAATTCATGATAAGATTGAAAATGCCGTGTTACCTTTGTCGGCCAATGGGACAAAAAAAATTAATACGCTTCGAAGAGATCAAGGCATTTCCCAACGTTCTCCAATTTCCCGATAACATGGCCGGTAACTGGTCATCCTATTTTAAGAACACATATCCGGTCACACTCGAGCTTGCCTGTGGTAAGGGCGAGTACGCGATCGGCTTGGCCGGATTATATCCCGAGAAGAATTTCATCGGAATCGATCTTAAGGGAAACCGCATCTGGGTCGGCGCCCGGAAGGCATTGTCAGCGGGCCTTGAAAATGTTGCCTTCCTGCGCACACAGATCGACCAGATCGGCGATTATTTTTCCAAAGATGAAGTGGAGTCGATCTGGATCACATTCCCCGATCCCCAACTGCGCATGTCGAAGGCGAAGAAAAGATTGACACATCCGAAATTCCTCCGTCTCTACGAACAGATACTAATACCGGGCGGCATCATACATCTGAAGACCGATAGCCCGGAATTATATCAGTTCACTAAATTGGTGATCGAGCTCTATGGATGTAAGATCCACCTGAATTACGATAATGTGTATGCGCAGGCTTCCATTGACCAGGAGCTGCAGATAAAGACGCATTACGAGTCGCTCGATATCGCGGGAAGCAACCGGATTCATTATCTTTCCTTTTCCCTGCCGGCTCCATTGCCGGGCAAGGATAAGGACGAGGCGTTAAAGCAAATCCTGAAAGATGCAACAGTGGGTTGAAGGCGTGCATTATTATTTCAATGAGGAAGGGTTGGTCGTCCTCACCGCGCAATTTCATCTTGAGCGGGGCTATTGCTGTGGAAATGGATGCAAACACTGTCCTTATGATTATGTCAATGTAGCGGAGCCGAAGAAAAGCGAATTACGGAGTCGACTGAACAATGAAAATACGAAGGGTAATTTGTCAATTTGATAATTTGGTAATTTGACAATGATCCTCATTAGAAATGCCATTACCAATCGTAGCACGCCGCATTGTCAAATTACCAAATTGACAAATTACCAAATTCAATTCAATGGTATTACGAAAAAAGAAATCATCCAAACTCACCAACATCAGGCCCTCCGGCAAAAAGGAAGATAATTTCTTCGATCTTGTCTATGAGGTCGCGAGGCAGATCCCCAAGGGGAAGGTGACCTCCTATGGTGCAATTGCCGCGAGCCTCGGCGCCAAGTCGTCAGCACGGATGGTTGGCTGGGCCATGAATGGCGCCGGAGGTACAAGGCCGAAGGTGCCGGCACACCGCGTGGTAAACCGCAATGGAATGCTAAGCGGCAAACATCATTTCGCCACACCCGATGCCATGGAGAAGCTATTGAAGAAGGAAGGCATAAAAGTCAAGGACGATAAGGTCCTTGACTTTGAAAAACATTTCTGGGATCCGATGACACTACTCGACTCCTGAGTATTGTTTGTCTTTTATTGAACGATGAATCGCTTGGTATCAATTTTATTGTCGCCGTCATTTATCTGCACAAAGTAAATTCCTCTTGCAAGTTGTCCGTTGCCGGCTATGAAGTTAATGGCCTGGCCACTCTCGATCCTTCCCAGCACTTTCTTTCCAACCATCTTTCCCATCGCGTCTGTGATCGAAACGCTGGCTTCCTTTAACGTGGTTGACGACACTATCGAAAGTGTAGACCCGGTCAAGATCGTTGGATACAGTGTTACGCCGGAAGACAGCGGGGCAACCGAACCCAGGCTGATGATCTTCGAATAGGTAACCTTACCGTTCAGATCGGTCATCTTTAAACGATAGTAGTTCTTGCCTCCGGACATCGCATCCTTATAATCATAGCTGGTAGTGGCGGCATCGGCCAGGATCATCGCCCTGGTTGCGAAGGACTGACCAGTGGTGCTGTATTCCAGTTCGAAGTAGTCGGGGTTGCTATCTTCCGATATCTTCCAATTCAACACGGCCTTGCTTCCCTGCTGGATACCACTGAAGCTTTCAAGCGTGATGGGCAGTGTTGCCAGCTGAAGTTGATTGAAGGAAATCCTGTTCTGCCCGCCATTCTCATAATATTCGAGCACCAGGTCGTATGTTCCATTGAGTGTTCTTGTGGCTGAGGAAACGCCAAAGCTCTGATCGTACCAGTTGTCGATTATCCAGGTGGCACCGCCATCGATGCTGAGCCTGTAGCCATCATCTCCACCCACAACGAATGTCACGGTGCTATTCACATAGCTCTTCGAGAGGCGGTACCTCACGCTGAAGGTCTCCGTCTGCACCGAACAGCTGCTCGTATTGTAGTTGACATTGTCGCCGCCGAAGCTTTCATCAAAAGCGGGATTGTTGGTCGTTCCTTCATGAACAAGGCCCTTGAAGATGTTGAAGTTGGTCCCATCATATACATAGGCATTCCAGATATTATTGGTACCGGCGATCGATTGATTCTCCGTTCCCATACACACCGGCGACATCTGGAAGGATACGCGGTTCTGTCCGCCATTCTCATAAAAATCGAGGATGATATTGTAATTGCCACCAAGAGTGGCGGTATAAGTAGTGGTCGTGTAACCCTGGTCATTCCGTTTATTGATCTGCCAGGTGGCGCCTCCATCAAGGCTCAGGCGATAACCATCGTCTCCGCCAACGGTAATTTGATATGAGCCGCCGGCAATGGTCTTATTGA
>DATHKS010000268.1:0-4545 GCA_035488975.1 Chitinophagaceae bacterium
GCAATCCAGTTCTTCGCCGACTACGGAAAAGCAGAAGGAGCTAAGCCGGATCCTCGCCACAGAACTCCAGCATATGGGCGTAACCGATGCACACATGGATGAATGGGGCTATGTCTACGGCACCATTCCCTCGAATACAAAGAAGGATGTTCCCAGCATTTGTTTTTGCTCGCATGTGGATACCGCGCCTGATTGCAGCGGCGCCAATGTGAAACCCCTTGTTCATAAGAACTACCAGGGTAACGACATCGTGCTACCCGATGATGAGACACAGGTGTTGCGGCTATCGGAATATCCTTACCTCGAGAAACTGATCGGTCACGATATCATTACCGCAAGCGGCAACACATTGTTGGGAGCAGACGATAAGGCCGGGGTGGCGGAGATAATGGATCTCGCCAATTTTTTGCTCACACATCCCGAAGTGAAACACGGTGAAGTGAAGATTGTATTTACACCCGATGAAGAGGTTGGAAAAGGAACGGCCAGGATCGACCTGAAGAAACTGGGCGCCGCATTTGCCTATACACTCGATGGCGGCGATGCGGGTAGTCTCGAAGATGAGACCTTCAGTGCTGATGGCGTGGTAGTCACGATCAATGGAGTGATCGCGCATCCGGGTTATTCGAAGGGGAAGATGATAAATGCGATGAAGATAGCAGGACAAATACTGGATGCATTGCCGAAGGACCGCCTCTCGCCCGAATCAACAGAAGGTAAGAGAGGATTCATTCACCCGGTACGCATTGATGGATTGGCGGAGAAATGCACGATCGAATTCATCGTCCGCGATTTCGTTACGGCCGGCTTGAAGAAGAAGGAAGATTTTCTGAAGACGCTGGTGGGTGAAACGGTTCGCGGCTACCCGAAGGCCACGTTCGATTTCCAGGTAATAGAACAATACAGGAACATGAAAGAGGTGCTGGACCAGTTTCCCCAGGCAGTGGACAACGCGAAGGAAGCCATCCACCGCGCAGGTCTCGAGGTGAAGATTGAAAGCATCCGCGGTGGTACCGATGGAAGCAGGCTCTCATTCATGGGTCTTCCCTGTCCAAATCTCTTTGCCGGCATGCAGGGCATTCATTCAAAACTCGAGCATATCAGCATCCAGGACATGAACAAGGCGGTGGAGACAATGGTGCATTTGGTGCAGGTGTGGGAGGAGAGGGCAGTCTGATACTTGGTAGTTTTTTCTGAAAGTCAAAAGTAAAAATTCAAAAGTCAAAAAGGTGTCCTCATATAGGAATATCCTTGTGTCCTTTGTGAAACCTTAGTGTCCTTGTGGTTAAATCCCCTAATCCTAAAATCCCCCCAAATCCCCGTCCAATCACTTTCAAATTTCATCATATCCCCGTACTTATCAGTTCATAACTCTTCAACCTATCCTCTCTATTTTCGCTAAATGTCGCTACCATTACCTCGTCCGTTCCTGCATCGGTTGCCAGCTTCATCAGTTCCTTTTTAACCACATCCGGTGTGCCGGCAATGTAACGCTGGCGATGATAGGTGAGGCGTTGCCGTTCCGCCGGGGAATAATCAGTTCCTTTTATATCGTCGTACGAATAAAGCAGATCGTATTGTCCCTTCTCGAAACTGAGGAGCCTGTGATCATACAATGCCCTGGCCCGCTCCACTTTCTCCTCGCTCTCCGAACAAAAGGCAAAGATGCCGATATTGGTAAGCGGCGCAGGGAATGTGGCCGATGGCGTGAAGCGTTCCTTGTACAGGCGTATCGACTCCGCCGCGCCGGAAGGATTTATGAACTGTGCATAGGAGAGCCCGATGCCGAAATGAGCGGCGATATAGGCGCTGTCTCCCGACGAAGTAAGTGCCCAAAGCGTCGGCGCGGACGCGATGGAAGGAATGGCCCTGATCTTCCCATTCATATTACCCGATGAGGCGTTCTCGGAGAGGAAATCCTGCAGATCGCGGACCTGCTGCACATATTCCTGCGGGTCGAATGTATTGGAAGGATTGAGGAGCTGAGATGTGGCCCTGTCGCCGCCAGGCGCCCGCCCGATGCCCAGGTCGATACGATTCGGGTACAATGCCTCCAGCAGCCGGAAGTTCTCCGCCACCTTCAGGGCGCTGTGGTTCGGCAACATGATGCCACCGGAACCCAGCCGGATCGTTTTTGTTTCTGCAGCGAGTCGCGCAATGAGTATTTCCGGCACCGCATTGGCCAACGTGATGGTGTTATGATGTTCGGAGAGCCAATAGCGTGTGAAGCCCAGACGATCGGCGAGTTTGGCCAATTCAATGCTCTCCTGCAAACTATCACTGGCAGTGCTGCCCTTCCGTATTGGCGTTTGATCAAGGACACTTAATTTCAACCTCATTCAACATTAACAGTTATGGGAAGAAAAAGTTTTTTAATTTGATCTTTGCCTCATTCACCGGTTACTGAGAGGTGCCGCCATTCATGCTGTTTACCTTGAAAAAAGATCATCAATCAAATCATCAATCAATGCGGTGCCTGGCGCTCCTCTTATTTCTTTTTTTTCATGTGGCTTGTTCATCGCAGCAACTCGTTCTCAATGGTGGTTTCGAAGAGGAGAATATCTGCACGGAATATAACGTGAACTGTGCGCCCGAGGCCTGGATCGGGAATGGAATAAATAACTATATCAAGGATGCCAACCGTGCCTATGAGGGTTCGCATTGCATGGGGATCGTAGCAGGTCATACTGAAAGGGACTTCGTGCGCACCTTCATCCGCACACAGCTCGTGTGTCCCCTCCGCAAAGGCAGCACCTATCATCTTGAATTTTATATCAAGTCGCCCGCCCGGGTGCTGGATAGTATCGGCGTTTATTTTGGGAAAAATGATTTCCTTTTGGAACGAAAGCCGATCTATCGCCTCGCGCCTTCATTATACCTTCACCCGCAGGGTAATAATTTTACCAAAGACAGCAGTTGGCAGAAGGCCGCGCTCGACTATACTGCGGAAGGGGATGAATTGTTCCTGACCATTGCGAATTTTGCAAAGCGGGATGTAACTGGAACGAGCGGGTTCTCACTGGATAATTATTTTCGTGTTTTCGTGGATAATGTCTCATTGCTGCCAACCGATCCGCAGGAGCATCTCTGTGCGGATTGGCAGGAATCGAAACAAAATATCTACGACCTGGATGCGCGGCATCATATGCTGGATAAACTGATCAGCTATCGCAGGACGAATGCCCCGCTCAACCTTCCATTGCACCCCGCCAGGATGATTCGTGTTGACACCCTGTTGCTGCCCGATGTGCTTTTTGCTACCGCAAAGACGGACCTCCGCCCCGAGAGTTTTGCCCTCCTGGATAGCTTCTACCGGTCCGTGGCGGCAAAGGAGATCGATTCACTGGTGATCGAAGGACATGCAGACAGCACCGGGAAGAAGGAATTCAATGAAAGCCTCTCGACCGGCCGGGCGTCGGCGGTGGCGAATTACCTGCGGCATTACTCGAATTTCTCAAATGTGCCGTTCATTCAGCGCGGCTGGGGCAGCACCAGGCCGGTAGCAGGCAACCAGACTCCCGGCGGTCGCCAGCGCAACAGGAGGGTGGTAGTCTTCCTGTATCTACGTGAATAACGGCGATTGATGCGCTTTCTCCTATCTTTACTCACCTTAAAAATTGATTCCATATGGATATTGTAAAATTTCTAGCTGCTAACTGGTGGATCATTGTTCTCGTATTCATTTTCTTCAGCGGTCTTTACACCGTAAACCAGGGAACGATTGCAGTTGTAACGATGTTTGGTAAGTACCGCCGTATCGCAGGCCCGGGCTTACGTTTCAAGATCCCCGTGATCGAGCAGATCTATAAGAAGCTGTCCATTCAAAACAGGTCGGTGGAACTCGAATTCCAGGCGGTGACGCATGACCAGGCCAATGTGTACTTCAAGGTGATGATGTTGTTTGCCGTACAGAATGCCATGGAGGAAACGATAAAGAAAGTGGCTTTCAAATTCATCAGCGATAAGGATCTCATGCAGGCACTGATCAGGACGATAGAAGGAAATATCCGTTCTTTCGTGGCGACGAAGAAACAGGCGGAAGTGCTGGGACTGCGACGGGAGATCGTGGAATATGTGAAAGTAGAGATCGATCATACATTGGAGGAGTGGGGCTATCACCTGCTGGATCTCCAGATCAATGATATTACGTTCGACAAGGTGATCCTCGATTCGATGAGCAAGGTGGTTGCTTCGAACAACCTGAAGGCAGCCGCGGAGAATGAAGGCCAGGCATTGCTGATCACGAAGACGAAGGCAGCCGAGGCAGAGGGTAATTCGATCAAGATCTCCGCCGAAGCGGAAAGGACGGCGGCGCAATTGCGCGGCCAGGGTGTTGCCCTGTTCCGGCAGGAAGTGGCCAAAGGTATGACCGAGGCTGCAGAGCAAATGAAGCAGGCCAACCTGGATACGAATGTCATCCTCTTCAGCATGTGGACCGAGGCGGTAAAGAATTTTGCGGAGTATGGAAAGGGCAATGTCATCTTCCTCGACGGTAGCGCCGATGGCATGGAAAAGACGATGAAGCAGATTCAGGCGCTGATGGTG
>DATHKS010000269.1:0-11745 GCA_035488975.1 Chitinophagaceae bacterium
CCCCCAATGGCGCGACATACCCCGCAGGCTGGACAACCAATCTCGCGTTCTCCGGCGGCGGAAGCGTCAATACCTGGGCGATCGGTACGAATGGTGGAACCGGGATCACCGGGAAGGCGGCCTATATCAGCAATAGCGTTGCAGCACCGAATCCTCCTTTTGCTTATACGCTCACGAGTGCCACTGACAGACTGCTGCGCTTCCCCGTACTTAACACAACCGGCCTGTCGGATATTAAGCTCAAGTTCCGGTATAAGGTCGGTGGCGAGATCGATGCCGATGCACTCTGGGACTATGCCCGTGTAGTATTTGATGTCGGAGGTACAGGGCTTAGCTTCGCATCCCTGATCGACCCGGCCATGAACGAACAGTTCGCATTGTATGGAAACGGTACTACCGCTCTCGATTTTGCATCGATCACGCTTCCCGCGACTATGAATAATAAGCCCGCAGTTTATCTTGGACTTCGCTGGGCAAATGACAATGCTGCAGGAACCGCGATCCCCCTGCTCATAGACGATGTGGTGGTATCGGCCAGGAGTACCGGCACAGCAGTCGAGACACAAGCCACACAATCCAACAGTATCAACCTCGTTGCCGGCACCGGCGATGCATATCTCGCCAGCACTGCTGATACGCAATTGATCGCGAAGGTGAAGAACCTGAATCAGGACGTTCCCTGCGTCACGGTACAATTGACACAGGCTGGTAATGGACTGGTCCCCCTTAATTTTCCATTCGGATCTTTCATGCGCACCCAAAAGGTGATAACGATGAGCCCTGCAATACCTAACACAACTGCCACATACCAGGGGACATTGTATTTCAGCCTCGCCGAGCTCGCCGCATGGGGAGCAAATGATGTCAACCTCAAGATCGCGAAGATCAAGGATGGCGTTAGTCTCGCCGGCACGCTTAACCCAACGAATACCGAGCTCATCACGCCGACTTCCGTGGTGAAGGACGCGACAAATGGGTTCATTTCTTATACCGGCAATTTCACCGGCTTCTCCCAGTTCATGCTTGTAGCACCTAATGCTACCCTGCCTGTGGACCTCGTGAGCTTCGATGCCAAGGCCGGCGACCACGCGATAAAGCTCGACTGGACCACGGCACAGGAGATAAACAATAAGGGCTTCGGAATTGAACGCAGCACGGATGGAGCAAACTTTACCAATATCGGTTGGGTTGCCGGCCAGATCAATAGCAACAGTCGTACTGACTATGCTTACCAGGATAACTTCGTACAAGCCGGCACGGTTTATTATTATCGCCTGCGGCAGACCGATATCGATGGACATGATAAGCTTTCCCTGGTAAGACAGGCAAGAATCTCCGGTTCAGGATTACTTATGAGCCTCAGTCCGAACCCCGCTTCGGGATTTGTGAACCTGTTCGTTTCCGGCAATACGGCGCCCGTGAATATCGATCTCCTGAATGCGCAGGGTCAACTCCTCCGCAGCTGGAAGAAGATTACCACCGTAGGTGGACCGGTGAAGCTGGATATCAGCGGTTTTGCAAGCGGTTTGTATATGTTTAGTGTACAATTCCCGGGTGAGACCAGGATTGAAAAATTGTTGATAAAATAGACATTCCCTCTAATCGAAGATTAATATCCCAGGCCCCCGATATTTGGGGGCCTTTTTTTGTTTCTCCGCCCCTGTTACCCTACTTTTGCACCCTGAAAAACAGGTTTTTCAAGTTTCCATTAAAAGCATAAATCTATACTGATATGGCAGACATTAAGCCAGATGAAATAAGCGCCATACTGCGCCAGCAGTTGAGCAATTTTAACGCCAGTGCCGATCTTGAAGAAGTAGGTACTGTGCTACAGGTCGGCGATGGTATCGCCCGTGTTTATGGCCTGGGTAATGTGCGGTATGGGGAACTGGTGGAATTTGAAAATGGTGTCCGTGCCATTGCATTGAACCTCGAAGAGGACAATGTGGGTGTGGTATTGATGGGAGAAACGGGTAAGATCCAGGAAGGCTCGAAGGTCACGCGTACCGGGCAGATCGCTTCCATTAAAGTGGGAGAAGGAATGGCTGGCCGTGTAGTAAATACGCTTGGAGAGCCTATCGACGGAAAGGGACCTATCACAGGCGAACGCTATGAAATGCCGCTCGAAAGAAAAGCACCCGGTGTTATCTTTCGTGAGCCAGTGAAGGAACCGCTCCAAACCGGTATCAAGGCCATCGACGCCATGATACCTATCGGACGCGGACAACGCGAGTTGATCATTGGTGACCGCCAGACCGGCAAGACCGCTATCGCGATCGATACTATTATCAACCAGAAGGAATTCAAAAAAGCAGGCAAAACTGTTTATTGCATATATGTCGCCATCGGCCAGAAGGCCTCCACCATTGCGGGAGTAATGAAGACCCTGCAGGATGCCGGCGCCATGGAATACACCACGATCGTTGCGGCATCCGCCTCCGATCCTGCACCGTTACAATTCTATGCCCCGTTCGCGGGTGCCGCTATCGGCGAATTTTACAGGGATACAGGAAGGCCGGCCCTTATCATCTACGACGATCTTTCCAAACAGGCTGTTGCCTATCGCGAGGTATCGCTCCTTCTGCGCCGCCCGCCAGGCCGCGAGGCTTACCCCGGTGATGTATTCTACCTTCACAGTCGCTTACTCGAAAGAGCAGCAAAGGTGATCAACAATGATGAGATCGTCAAGAACATGAATGACCTTCCCGAATCTATAAGACACCTCGTAAAAGGCGGTGGTTCGCTGACGGCATTGCCGATCATCGAGACACAGGCAGGTGACGTTTCGGCCTATATCCCCACTAACGTGATCTCTATTACCGACGGACAGATATTCCTCGAATCAAATCTCTTCCTTTCGGGTATCCGCCCAGCCATCAACGTTGGTATCTCTGTGAGCCGCGTGGGAGGTAATGCCCAGATCAAATCAATGAAGAAAGTGGCCGGAACACTGAAACTCGATCAGGCCCTCTACCGTGAGTTGGAAGCCTTCTCCAAATTCGGGGGTGATCTCGATGCCGCTACAAAGAATGTGATCGACAAGGGCGCCAGGAACGTAGAGATCCTAAAGCAGCCGCAATATTCTCCTTTCGCTGTTGAAAAGCAGGTAGCCATTATCTACCTGGGTACAAACGGCCTTATCAGGGATGTACCGGTCAGAAAAGTCAGGGAGTTCGAAGAACATTTCCTCATGGAGATGGACAATAAACTTCCCGAGGTCCTGGCTGAATTCAAGAAGGGAAATCTTCCTGAAGACGGATTGAAAAAGATGGTAGAGCTGGCAAAGGGATTGATCCCACAGTACACCGCCAAATAACCAACGAAATTCATATTAACACAAGCCCCGGTCACGGGGCTTTTTCTTGTCCGGCCCATCAACGAATTTGATTTAAAAGTCTTGAGATCTTGCAGTTGATGTCCCCTGGCTTTACTTTTACCGGGTGAAGAAGAAATTAGTCTCCGGTATTATTGCCGCCATTATGGCTGCGCTGCTGGCTTGTCACTATACTTCGCATCATGTATCCTCGCTGTATGATTTAGTTCCGCCTTACATAAGGGATAGCGTCTATCTCGATTCAACCAATATTTTCTCGACGGAAAAAGCCGCCCTCGGCAGATATCTTTTTTATGACAGGAGGCTCTCGGTAAATAAGACAAGGGCCTGCGCGAGTTGTCACGCTCCGGAATTTTCCTTTACCGATGGCTATGACCGCTCCATTGGCGCTCTTGGTGACTTGCATCAGCGAAACAGCCGGCCGCTGATAAACCTCATCTTTAACAGGTACCTGACTTCGGCCGATTCCAGTATTCATTTTCCCGAACAACAAATGAATGGGCCGATGATGAATGATCACCCGGTGGAAATGGGCATGAAAGGGAACGAAGCATCCATCCTCCGGCGTCTTAAGGATGACGAATTTTATAGCAGTGAATTCGCATCGGTCTTCGGGAATGGATCCGATCCATTCAGTATAAACAATATCCGGGACGCCATCGCGTGTTTCGTCAAGACGATACTCTCCTTCAATTCGCCTTATGACAGATTTTCCTTCCAGCAGCAGAAGGATGCGTTGAATGAATCCCAAAAGAGAGGCATGCAATTATTCTTTTCCACGAAACTTAATTGCAATAGTTGTCATGGCGGTTTCAATTTCTCCACGCCTTCCATCAGGGACGATCACAGTAACGCCCTCTTTTATTTCAACACCGGTTTGTATAATCTCGACAC
The DNA here is from genome assembly GCA_035488975.1 of Chitinophagaceae bacterium. Classification (GTDB taxonomy): domain Bacteria; phylum Bacteroidota; class Bacteroidia; order Chitinophagales; family Chitinophagaceae; genus DATHKS01. The sequence continues at coordinate 4,229 of DATHKS010000269.1, forward strand.
CGTCGGAAGCTATCCCTCTTCCGACCAGGGTCTGTATGCATTGACCGGCCGTAATGAAGACAGGGGAAAATTCAGAGTGCCGACACTGCGCAACCTGGCCTTTACCGCTCCTTATTTTCATGATGGCAGCGCCCGTTCACTCGAAGATGTGATAAAAGTATATGACGAAGGAGGACGATATATCGACCACGGTGCATTGGCAGGTGATGGAAGAATCAATCCATTCAAGGATCCATCAATAAGAGAATTGTCATTAAATCCGGAGGAAAGAAGGGATTTAGCTGCTTTTTTGTTAAGTTTATCCGACTCTTCCATTTGCAACAATCCCCTTTACGCCAACCCATTCAAAGAAGATGAGACCAGGCCGCACCACGGAAAGTAAATTATGCATCCTGCTCCTGGCGTTTCTTTTTTCCGGCTGCAACAATGATAAGGCGCCGGCGGTTACAAGGCTTCCCGCATATGACAACGATGTGCTTCAATCGGTATTGAAGGCAACGGATAGTTTGCAGACCTTTCCATTCACTGCAGGCCGTGTCGCCGAGATCAGGCAGGCGCTCCAGCAGCCGATGCCGGTGATGCTTTGCAAGGACAGCCTCGATGCATCGCAGTCGCTTGCGCAGATCATCGCGCTCAACGACACGCGCTTTACGCATTTTGTGCGCGACAGCGTCACCGGTGAGCCACTACGCAATGAGATCTTCGGGGTGTACCCGGCCCGCCAAAGCGATTTGACGACAGTAAAGGAGCAATACGATCTGAAAAATGTCTTCCGGATCGAGATGTACAATTATGCGCTGAACGGAACATCGATCGCCCTCGTGGATATTCTTCAACAAAAAGTACTGGCGAGCTTTTTCATTGCACAGGCGCAACCGGATATACCCGCTTACCTGAAAACCCTCGCGATACGCATTGCGACAGAATCGTTGGAGGTGCAGGCAGCATTGGGCGTTAAACCGGGAGAAGCCGATGCACTTATGGCCAGCACCAAGACATCTCTCAACAGGAGCCGGTGCGAACGAAGTCATCACCTTTGCGTGGCGCCGACATTCGTGAAAGGTGATAAGGCGCTCTGGGCGATCGTTGATCTTACCGATCAGCGGTTGACGGGTGTGCGATGGACAAATGTCGGCACTACGGGCCCTGCTTCGCCCATGCTAACAGAAAAAAGACTGCAGGACGATAAGATCACGGGTTGCTATTGCGAGCTTGATCAGCCATTGAACCGCAATGGGTGGGACATGAAATACATGCTGACCAGCAGCGACGGCCTACGGATAAGCGATGTATCCTTTAATGGCAGGCCGGTATTGAGAAGTGCAAAGCTCGTAGACTGGCACGTTAGTTACAGCGGCACCGATGGGTTCGGGTACAGCGATGCAGTGGGCTGCCCGTATTTCAGCCAGGCGGCGGTCGTTGCCTGGGAGGCGCCGCAGGTGTCGGAGTTGAAAGACGACCATGACAAAACGGTCGGCTTCACTCTCGAACAGACATTCCGTAGCGAAGGCTGGCCGACGGCGTGTAACTATAACTATAGACAGCGGTACGAATTTTATAACGATGGAAGATTTCGTATCGCCTGTGCGAGCATTGGTCGCGGGTGCGGTAATACGGGTACATACAGACCTGTATTCCGTATAGCGTTTGCCGGCGACCAGAATAATTTCTATGAATACAATGAAAATAAGTGGATGCAATGGCCTACGGAAAGATGGCAACAACAAGGTAGCCTGACGTCTTATACAACGGAAGGGTTTCAATACAAGATCGCATCGCCGCAGACGGGTTATTTCATTGAGCCGGGACGGGGCCAGTTCGACGACGGGGGCAGGGGCGACTTTGCCTTCGTGTATATTACAAAATTCGCAACCGGCCGTGATGAGGGAGAGAACGACCTGGTAACGATCGGGCCGTGTTGTAATGTAGATTATCACCAGGGACCCGAAAAATTCATAGAGCCGCAGCCGGAGAATATCGAAAACGCATCGCTGGTCATTTGGTATGTTGCGCAAATGAAGAACGATGACCGCAAGGGAAATGAATATTGCTGGGCGGAAAGCGTGTTGAAGGACGGTGTGTATGTTACGAAGACCTATCCCTGTTTTTCCGGGCCCTTATTTATACCTGCTAACCGATAAAATGATAAAGCCTCTTATTATTATTGTAGTCGTTTCTTTGTCGATGTTATCCGGTTGCGGCGACAAGCCCATCGCGGAGCACATGCCAACCTGCAAGGGTAGCCCGTCCTTTGTCAAGAGGATAGCCGGTTTCTCCGCGGCAAAATCCTATTTCAGCACATCCGAAATAAAGAGGATGGGACTTGTGCTCGTCGAGAATGACGGTTCGCCTCGTTACTACCAACACCCATCTTGGAAAGCTGCAGGGTGGCTATCGCCCATTCAACTGGATGTTGCAGGCAATGTATTCACGGCGCCGGCACCGTTCATAAATGTTCACGACAACCCGGTAACAAAACAGAATACCGTGTACAAGGTGGATGCCACTACCGGCGAGATGAGTGAATTCATGCAACTGCCTCTGCCGGATTCTTTGAATGGCAATAATCCATACGGCATCCTCGGACTCCTCTACTATTGCGAAGGAAATATATTATATGCGTCCAGCATTGCCGGCTCTGACAGGCATACTGAACGCGGCAGCATCTATGCTATCGACCTGAAAACAAAAAAGATCATCGACCGTCTTCCCGCAATCGATGCAATAGGAATGGGCATCACCTATGTGACCGGTGAGCGGAGGCTGTTCTTTGGAACCGGTCGTAATTCCTCCGTTTATTCAATAGCCATTAGATCCGATGGAACATTCAAGGGAAAGCCGGAAGTCTCCTTCTCGCTTGACGGACTCGGACTTCGTGGCGATGATAAAGTTCGGAGGATCCGTACCGATGCACAGGGAAACCTGATCGTTTATGGAATCGAATTCAATTATAACCTGATCGCTCCCCGTGAAAAGCCGGAGTCTGTTTATTATTTCCGTTTTGATGATCAAGGCAAACGGTGGGCACTCCAATCCATCGATAGTAAAACTACGCCCACTGAATGACAGCGGCTTCTTTACAATTATCTCTGCAGAGCCTCTAAAGGCAAAAAAGATTTACCCTTAAAAAATATTTTTATTTCTTCGGCTTCGTAAGAAAATGGAGGGCAGCCCGCTATGACAACATTATCGCAGGTTTTTGCAGGAAATCCGGTCCGACTAGTAATTCTACCTAGTATAATACAATACTGCATATTAGTTTTACTGCGCAGTCCGAACAGATTTAATACCTGTAATAACCCTACCGATGAAAACAAAACTTTACTCAATTCGCTTGATACCCTTCCTTGTATTAAGCTTTATCTCCACCCTTAGTTATAGCCAGATCACAGGCTCCGTATTCAGGGATATCAACAATGACGGCGTCAAGCAGTCAGTGAATCCTGAAGAACCGGGCGAGTTTGGCGTGATCGTTAAAGCGTATAACGCGGCGAACATATTGATTGGGACAACGACGACCAACAATAATGGTGATTACTCATTCTCTGCAGGACAGGCGCCAGCCGGACTTGCGGTCAGGATAGAATTTATGGTGAAGGCCGGTGATCAACCTTCGAAGAGGATCGCCGCTAACAAGAGTAATGTGCAGTTCGTCCTTGCAGGTCCTTCTGCAGTAGGGGTCGATTTTGCCGTTGCAGATAAAAAATGGTTCGCCGATAACAGCAACCCTTATGTTGCTACAACAGCTTATACAAATGGTGATGCGAATTCCAGCGGCGCCCAAAGTGCGGGTGATAACGACAACCTGTACGTATTTCCTTATGACCTTTCCAGCACCGGCGGTAGTACGCGCAGGGCGAAGAACAAATACCTGGGTTCTATTTTTGGACTTGGTTGGCAGCGTGAGTCGCGGACATTGTTGATGGCCGCTTACCTGAAACGCCATTCTGGTTTTGGTCCCAATGGTATCGGTGCCATTTATGAATCACAGATCGCAAAGGACGGTGTTCCTTCTACCCCTAAACTTTTGGTTGATGTAACGACAATAGGAATCAATGTAGGCTCCGATCCGCGCACTGGCTCACTGCCTGCGAACTCTTCCTCTCCAAATACCGACGATGGCGTATTCGCCGAAGTTGGCAAGCGTGGCATTGGCGGTATCGAACTTTCCGTTGATGGAAGGGATATGTACCTGGTTAACATGTATGAAAAGAAATTGCAACGGATCAATGTAGGCAACCCGTTCAAGGCCAGCTTCACTGCAGCAGACGTTACAGGTAGCTGGGTGATTCCTGATCCTGCAATCGCAGGAACTGAATGGCATCCGATGGCAGTTGAAATGCATGACGGAAAGATCTTCGTAGGAGGTGTAACTGCCCGTCAGACTACAACATCACATAGTGTTTCCGACACGATCAGCCTGCGTGGTATCGTGTATGAGTTCGATATCACCACACAAGTGTTTACACAAGTATTGAATTTTTCATTGTCACACCGTAGAGGCTTTACCAACACCGATTTCCGTTATGCAAACCGGAATAATTACTGGTCAGGCTGGCAGAACAACGGCGATATCACTATCGGCGGACCTTTACGCGCCGGACTTTTAGGCTTACCTATCGGTGGTAACGCAACCGGTATCTATTATCCGCAGCCAATGCTTTGCAATATCGAATTCGACGTGGATGGTTCGATGATCCTTGGGATCAGAGACCGTTTCGGTGACCAGGGTGGATATGCCAATTACTTCGAATCAGGCAATACCCCCGGCGAAACCTATCGTGTGCTTGCCTCGGGTGAAGTGTTAAGGGCCGGCCGCAGTGGCGCCGGATGGAAATTAGAGAATAACGGCTCGGTGACAAATGATGGTGTGACTACCACGACACCTGGTCTTGCCGATAATACACCTTCACTTCTCGGGTCCTTCCTTGCGCTCCTCGGTACTCCGTGGGGTGGTAGTCTCGGTCCGGGTGGTGGCTATTACTACTACAATCAGAATTTTTCAAAGACCGGCGTGCCCGGCGTATCAGCGGCTGCAACGAATGTCAGTCACTATGTAAAGTCCAATGGCGGCCTCGCTGTATTCCCCGGATACAATGAAGTAATGACAACGGCGATCGATCCAGCCGGTTCATCATACACGAATGGTATCCTCAAGAATTTTAACCTTGGTTCGAATGCGGGTAATATGGCCGGAAGAATGGAACTGATAGCGAACTCGAACAGCAATGACCCTACCAATATGGGTAAGGCCGCAGCACTCGGGGATATGGAATTACTGCTGGATGCAGAAGCAATGGAGATCGGTAACCGGGTTTGGGACGATGCCAATGGCAATGGTCGCCAGGATCCCCAGGAAATCGGTATAAGCAACGTCACTGTGAAGCTGAGAAGCCCGGGTCTCGACGGCGTATATGGAAATGGAGATGATCAGATCTGGACCGTTATCACGGATGCCGAAGGTCATTACTACTTCGATGCCACCATCGTAAACGATACGCGGCGCCCCGATTCATGGATCGGTGTAAGCGATGTGAATTCAGGTATTCTTCCTGGTTTTGAATACCGGGTTGAAATAGACATGACCCAGCCGGCACTGTCCTCGCTGTTCATTTCTCCCAAGAACTTCGCGGGTAGCAGATCGATCGATAGCGATGGAACGCCTGTTGGAAACTTGGTGCAGTACACGGTTAATCCAGGAGGATCGACTGCTGCCGCCAGTGAATTTTCCAACGACTACAATGTGGACTTTGGTTTCACCACAAGTGTCCTTCCTCTCAAGAAGCTCGACCTCACCGCATTCTTGCTGGACAACAACGTTCAGTTGCATTGGACAACGGTGGATGAATCGGGCGTGAAGAAATATCATATCGAACGTAGTACCGACGGAAGGAATTTCACAGAGATCGGAACGCAATACGCCAAGGGCGACGGAAGCTTCGACTACGTCTCAAAGGATGACATCAAGAATATTACCGCATCTACGATTTACTACCGCCTCCTGATCGAGGAGATAAAGGGAGCGACTTCTTACTCGGCCACTGTAAAAGTTAATCCTGGTAAGGCGATGCAGGTGCAGATATCGCCAAACCCCTTCATCTCCAATCTGACGGTACAGGTGAGCAGCACGAAGAGGACCGATGCCAGCATTCGCATACACAATGCGGCCGGCCAGTTGGTCTATACAAAGACCCTTCTGCTCGAAAAGGGCGTCACCAGCATCGCTCTGAGTGAATTCCAGCAATTCTCCAAGGGAATGTATGTGATCGAACTCAAGAGTGGAGAGACTTATTACAGTCAAAAATTGCTGAAGCAATAACTCATCCATCCCTTTCATTGACAGATAGCCCAGGAAGGCTTGCCACATGGCGAGCCTTTCCTTTGGGCCTTCGTGAACCCTGCAGATCGTAAATCCCGGCCACTCCCGGTAAATGCCCGGTGATCTTACGCGACCAGCTCCCATCGATACAGACTATGGTCAGGGTATTTTTTCAAGAACACAACTCAGAAAACTCTTAAAAACTCCATTACCGCCTCAAAAAGCGTATTTTTTTGTTGAAAAATTATTTTTCATAATTAATTGAAGCTCAATATTATTATGAGGCTATATTCGGAAAATACGCATAATCTTACGAAAAAGTCCTCGTAAAACTTGCACCAGTAAAAACCACATATTACTTTAGCATCAGAATTCGGAACAACCCTAAGAAAACAACGCAAATCCGACCTTGAAACAAGCCTTCCACAACCGGGATATTCTCCCCGCCTGTTTCTCCACTTACTCGATTTTCATTGTAATCTAAGGGATCACTCAAGCCCCAAGTCCTATAGAGCCAGAACCCTTAAAATGAAAACGATGAAAACAACTTTACGCTTTACAAAGATTACCCTGCTGGCTGCCGCTCTTTCAGCCTGCTTCATTTCCGCAACCTTTGCCCAGTCGGGTCCTGGTGGTGGTAGTGGTCACGGAGATAACAACCCTCCTGCGGAGCTTACCAACGGACTTAGCTTCGTTAACCCTACCTTGAAATCTGGAAACGACCTGAAGAAAGGTGCGGTCTATTTATTCAAGAGCGTTACTACTAATGTGGACGCTACTGTAACGATCGATAGCCTGGTCAACGGTGCAAAGGTCAACAAGATCGACGATAACAGCATGGGATATAAGAATGCCTTTCAGCCTGAAGTAGCTTCGGGTAATGTAATAGGCAGGTCCTATGCCGTGTTTAAAGTAAGTTTCTTCAAAGCTAATACTTCAACTCCTGAGACACTGCAGACGGTAAATGCCACTGCACTCGATATCGACGGTAATCTTACCCTCAAGGAATTTGCAGAAGTGAATATGGGATCTTCCGCCAAGGCTACCTACATGGGCAAAGGCCTGCTTGATATTTCGCTGCTCAATTTATTGTTAGGAAAATTCAGGGGTGAAAATCTCCTTGGTATAGAGAGAAGCGATATCGATACGACCTCTTATGGTAATATGTTTACCACTACTAACACCGGCGTAACATCTT
>DATHKS010000270.1:0-5361 GCA_035488975.1 Chitinophagaceae bacterium
CGTCAGCACCTTCGGAAAGCGGAACCAGCTCTGCCATCCCGCATAGGCATCTACGTTGATATTATTGCGGCCGGGGGCGCCTCTCTTAGTCGTGACTACTACCACACCATTTGCGGCACGCATACCATAGATAGCGGCGGATGCATCCTTCAATACGGTAATGCTCTCGATATCATTCGGCGCAAGATTGTTGAACTGGCCTGCATCCTGCTGGATGCCGTCAATGACATATAATGGATTCCCCATATTCCTTATCTGGATATTTGCGCTCGCACCCGGCCGTCCATCCGGCATACGGAAAGTAACACCGGGCAATTTACCCGCGAGAGAGGTACTCACTGTCGATCCCGCATGCACCCGGTCGATATCCTTTGCAGTCACGGTCGATATGGCGCCAGTGACGGACTTCTTTGTCTGCAATCCATAACCAATCACGACGACCTCGTTAAGATCCAGGCTGGATGATTGAAGAGAGATGGACAGGTTGGTCTGGGTACCGATCGTCATGGTCACCGGCGTATATCCCACCGAAGTGAAGACCAGGACAGACTTTTCATTTGCTACGGCAATACTGAAATATCCTTCCGCCGACGTTGTCGTGGCGTTCCTCGTGCCCCTCTCCGCGACCGTAACATTGGACATGCCGACACCACTGCTGTCGGCGACCATACCGGTTACTGTGATCTTGGGGGCCGTTTGTGAAATAGTGGGTTGGAGGAATGAAAGAAGGACCCATATCAGCAAAAGAATTCTCTTCTTTTGCCATAGGCCAATTGCGCCAGACGCAATTTCATAGCGAAAACGCTTGGGGGATTTCATGCGGCAATCAGTTGTTAGTTATAAAAAATGTAATCGTTTACATTGATTTAAACATGGATTGAAAATCCTAATTTTAAATCACCATGTGAAGAAACCCGATAAAATGGAATTCATAAATTCCCAGCGTATCATAATCTTATCAAAATGTTACATTCTTTCAATTCAATGCTAACCAATAAGTAAAATTTGAGACGCCGTTCCGCGATAACGATTGCATTATTAAGCTGCCTGCACTTTGCATTTGTCTTTAAAACAAATGCACAACCCTATTATTTCAGGCATTACCAGGTGGAGAATGGATTGTCCAATAATTCGGTCTTCTGCAGCGTGCAGGATCATAATGGCTTTCTCTGGTTTGGTACGAAGGATGGCCTGAACAGGTTCGATGGCTATCGTTTCAAGGTATTCAATGTCAATTCCGATGATGAAAGAAGCCTGACAAGCGACTTCGTCTCCTGCCTGGCCATAGACAAACAACAGCGGCTGTGGATCGGCTCCCGCAAAGGGTTGTATCGTTTTGATGAGGCCAGCGAGCGGCTGATCCCCGTGATTGATTCACTGAAGGAAATAAATGATATCTATATCGACAACGCCGGCCGGCTATGGTTCACCTCCATCTTCACCGCGTGCCGCTACGACCTGAAGACGGGAAAGCTGACAGTCTTTCCACCCGATAAATATTTCAATGCAACTTCATTGTTCGAGGCCGGAGGCCGGATGTGGTTCTCCACGATGAGCGGCTTCCTCGAGGAGTTCGATCCGGCAACGGAGAAATTCACTTCTTATAATGTGTTCGATCATTCTCCGAGGCCCGCTTCTTACTGGATAGAAAAAATAGCCGCAGGCGACAACGGCACCATCTACATCGGCACCTCCAGCCAGGGATTGAAACAGTTCGACATAAACACACATACATACAAGGACCTACTTACCTACAACGAAGACAACACCACGGTCTATGTACGCGACGTTTTGAAGGTGGCGGAAAATGAATTCTGGTTCGCGACCGAATCGGGGATCTTCATATTGAATACCAACACGGGAAAATTTACCAACCTCCGGAAGAAATACCTCGATCCCTATTCTCTTTCCGATAATGCGATCTATACACTTCATAAGGATATCGAGGGCGGCATATGGGCGGGCACCTACTTCGGCGGCGTGAATTATTTTCCCAAGAGATCCTCGTCTACCTTCCAGAAATTCTTTCCCGATTATACACCCAATTCGATCAGTGGAAATGTGGTACGCGAGATCTGCGAGGATCACGATGGGAATGTGTGGATAGGTACAGAGGATGCGGGCCTGAATAAACTGGATCCGAAGACGGGCCAGGTGCAACGCTTCATGCCTTCGGGCGCCGCGGCCAGCATTGCCTATTCAAATATCCACGGACTGCTGGTGGTGGGCAACGATCTCTGGGTCGGCACCTTCGAACACGGCCTCGATATCATGGATATCAAGACCGGACGGGTGAGACGGCATTATTCCTCCGGGCCAGCACCCGGTGAACTCAAAAGTAATTTCATCGTGAGCCTGCTGCAGGCGAGACGGGGAGACATCTATGTCGGTTCAAGCAATTCCGTATACCGGTACGATGCCGCGAAGGACAACTTCGACATCCTGCCCGTTGTGCCACAAGGCTCCTTCATATCCTGTTTGCTGGAGGATCACGATGGCATCGTCTGGATAGGCACGCATAATCACGGCATTTATTTCTTCGATCCTGTTAATGGAAAGTCGGGGCATTTCCAGAATGAGATGGATAATAAGAACAGCCTCACCACGAATACGATCAACGCATTATTTGAGGACGAAGCGCATAGTCTCTGGTTTGCTACCGAGGGCGGTGGCCTCTGTCAGCTCAGCAAGGACCGGAAGAATTTCACGCGGTTCACAACGAAGAATGGCCTGCCGAGCAACTTCGTATTTAAAGTATTGGAAGACGATAAGAAGAATCTCTGGATCACGACATCGAAGGGCCTCGTGAATTTTGTCGTCGATCGCGACCGGAAGACCATCTATACACATGCCAACGGCCTCCTCAACGATCAGTTCAATTACAATTCCGGTTTAAAAGACGCCAATGGAAAACTCTACTTCGGAAGCGTGAAGGGAATGATCACTTTCGACCCCGACATCACAAGCCAGAGCCGTTACATTCCGCCCATCTTGATCACCGGATTCCAGGTAAACAATACCGAGCTCGAAATAGAAAAGGACAGCAGCATTCTGAAGAGATCGATCCTGGAGACGGAGAAGATCGTGCTCGCACACGATCAGTCATCGTTCAGCATCGATTTCGCCGCCATTAGTTTTACATCACCCGAAATGACAGAGTACAGGTATATCATGGAAGGCCTCGATGACGACTGGACCTATCTCAAGTCGAACCGCAAGGTGTACTTCACGAGTCTCAAACCGGGGACATACACCTTCAGGGTGAGGGCGGCAAGCAATGAATTTTCCGGCAGGGAAGAAAAGAAATTAATAATAAAGGTGTTGCCGCCATTCTGGGCCACGCCATGGGCCTATCTCCTGTATGTCCTGACCGGGGCGGCCATGTTCTATTACCTGGTGCGTACGTACCATAACCGGCAGGAGAATAAAAAAGAGAAAGAGATCTACGAGGCGAAGATCGAGTTCTTCATAAATATCGCCCACGAAATAAAGACCCCGCTGACACTGATCAAGGGACCGGTTGAGAATTTGAGTGAGATGGTTGAGCAGGTGCCGGCAATAAAGGAAGACGTGCTGACGATGGAGCGGAACACCAACCGGCTCGTGAACCTCGTAAACCAGATAATGGACTTTCGCCAGACAGAAACGAAGGGATTTAGCCTGGACTTTTCCCATGTGAATATCAGCGATCTCCTCCGGGAGACCTTCCTGACATTCGAACCCTATGCAAAAAAGAGAAACCTGGAGTACAGGATCGACATGCCCGCGGACGATGTCTTTTTAGCGGCGGATGATGAGGCACTGAATAAAATATTCAGCAATCTCTTCAGCAATGCGGTCAAGTACGCCGACCGGAAAGTGGAAATAAGGGTGGCGCCGCCGAGGAAGGAAGACGTATTCCTGTCGATAGAATTCCGCAACGATGGTTTCGTGATCCCTGCAGATATGAATGAAAAGATCTTCGAACCCTTCTACCGGCTGAAGGAAACAGTTAAACAAAAAGGAACGGGCATCGGCCTTGCACTTGCGAGATCTTTAGTAGAATTGCACCAGGGAAAACTGTATCTTGAAAAGCCGGAAGATGGAATGAATGTATTCGTTTTGTTGTTGCCGGTTTCGCACGGAAATGCGAAAAAGATGGCAACAGGAACGATGACCGAATTAGCCAGGACCTGAAAAAACCTAACGATATGCTGCCTGTAATCCTGTTAGTCGACGATGAGGAAGAGATACTTGATTTCCTAGAACGTGTCCTTCAGTCCAAATACACCGTCTTCAAAGCCTGCGGCGCGCGTGATGCCCTCCGGATACTATCGACGGAGTCCGTGCAGCTCGTGGTGAGCGATGTAATGATGCCCGATGTAGATGGCTTCGAACTTTGCAAATCGATCAAGTCGAATTTCGAATACTCGCATGTACCCGTGATCCTACTCACGGCCAAGAGCACGATACAATCGAAAGTAGAGGGACTCGAATTGGGTGCGGACGCCTATATCGAAAAGCCGTTCTCCAAGGAACACCTGCTGGCGCAGATCGCGAGCCTGATCGCAAACCGTAGCATGATAAGAGAATACTTTGCGAGTTCGCCACTCGTTCACATCAAGAGCATCGCGCATTCCAAATCAGATGAGCGCTTCCTGGAAATGCTCAATGATACCATTTATACGAACCTCGAAGATCCCGATCTCGATGTGGAGAAACTTGCGAGGATCATGAACATGAGCCGCATCACGCTCTACCGGAAGATCAAGGCCATTTCCAATCTGTCGCCTATCGAGCTCATTGGCATTACACGGCTTAAGAAAGCAGCCGAGCTGCTTGCCGAAGGAGATTATAAGATCTACGAGGTAGCGGGAATGGTGGGTTTCAGCTCTCAAAGCAACTTCGCGCGAAATTTCCACAAACAATTTGACATGACACCTACTGATTATATGCATGGTAAACAAGTAGAGAAGAGGAATTAGGAATTGGGAATTTGGAATAAGGAATTTGGCCTTATGAGAAGACCTTCAAGGGAATTGGTAATTGGGAATAAGGAATTGGGCTGATCTTTGAAGAATCTTCTCATAAGGCCAAATTCCTTATTCCCAATTCCCAATTCCTTTTTACTTGGACAATACTATCCTCGTAGCAAGCCTCTGCACAAAAAACTGCCCAATCCTCCTCCCCTCTTCCAGCCCATTATTGATAGATGGCATATAGTGTATGCCGCCATAGAAGCGACTGATCGCTGCTTCGTTTGCCGCCGCCGTGAATGAAGTGAAATGACGCGGAGGTATCCCGAACTCCGACTCCGTCGAATCGGAATAGGAGAAGCCCTTGCCGAAGAGATTCTCGAGTATGAATGCCGCCGCCGCCGAT
>DATHKS010000271.1:0-3753 GCA_035488975.1 Chitinophagaceae bacterium
TAAACCGGCTAAGTTTCGCGGTAATGCCGAGGCCAAATGTGGCGACCATCGGTTGAATACCCCCGGGGTTTGTATGCCATCCCGAGGAGTTGCCATCTGTTTTACCATCCCATAGATAAGGAAGCTCCCATCCATAACCGATGGGGCTATCCGAATTGAGGTGATAGGTGAAGAATTTGCTTTTATCGAACTGTGTTTCAAAGAGAGGGGTCACAGTCTGAACAAGCGTATCGGAAACATTCCCATATTGATCGGTGATATATACCGCAAACTGCCGGGAGACCGAAGCATAGCCACGCACGGAATAATTAATGGTATCGAAGTCGGCATAGTGCTGATCCTGTATCATCAGCCTACCCTCCGCAGGATCAAATGCCATGAAGATAACACCAATCGGCTTCCTGAGTGGGTTCAGTACATCTACATTCACACCGCCGAAATCGGCATTCAACACAACAGACGGCCTCACTAAAAGATAAGGAGGTGTATCAGGGTGTACCGTAACCTTCACCGGGTCGGACATGATACTCGCCCTGCTAACGGCGTGCAATACCACTTCATAGTCCGCCGCTTTTGCAAAGCCCTCCACCGCGATGGTATCGGAGTAGTAGCTCGACTTCGTTTGCCTGGCTTTCTGATCGTTGATCTTATAATCGGCCAGTACGTAAAGGACATTACCGCCTGCCGGGAGATCATAGGTAATGTAGGCCCCACCATTGAAATTTATGACCTGTATATTAGTGACCACGCCCGGCTTGGTGCCGTCTTCTGAAACAATATCGTTATACCCGTCATCCTTCTTACATGACCAGCAGGTGGCCAGCAATAAAAAGTAAAGCGTGTATCTAAGATTTTTTTTCATATTTATAAGCAATTAATTAAACTCTAAAAATATGTTGCCGGTATTATTTAACTTTTACCAGTAAGGATTTTGAACAAGGTTGGGGTTAACAATAAGCGCATCATTCTTGATCGGCCACAAATAATCCCTCAATCCAAACACCGGGACAATGAGTGTCCTCGGCCGGTAGTAATTGACCGCTTCCGTTTCATAAATACTCCATCCCTGCATGGGATTGCTCAATACACCTTGCAGTTCCTTCCAGCGACGCAGGTCCCAACCGCTTTGTGCCTCAAAACACAACTCTATTCTTCTTTCCTGGTGGATGATCTGGCGCAGCCCGTTTTTAGTATTCACCTTTCCGGGGTTATTTGACCAGGCAGCCCAGGTGGCCTGCACGCCGGGCAGACTTGCCCGTGTCCTTACCCTATCGATATAATTATAGACTTCGGGAGAAGGCCCGTTCACTTCGTTCAGCGCCTCGGCATAGAAAAGATATAAACCCGCCAGCCGCATCATCGGCAGGTGAAATGGTTCGCGGGTAAAGGTCTCATCGTAAACAGTCAGGTAGCTGACCAGCTTCTTGGGCCAGTACCCGGTAATATTCAACCACTGTTTATCGTGAGGTCCGGCGTAAGAAGAATTGCCACGCCCCTGTACGTAGTAAGGGTCTTCCTGGTTCAGTTTTCCATTGCCAAAGTAGACGCCGCCATCAAACGCAAGATTTGCATAATAGCGCGGCTCCCTTTTGAAATTTGTCTTTGCAGTCACGTACCCGTTCTTGATATAATACCTGCTGGCATCATCGCCCGCCTGGACAGTGTTGCGGTTGGCATAGTCCCAGGTCTTGTCTTCATTAATAGGCACGCCTTTGTCCGTATAGAATAATTCGGTGGTAGAAATAGGAACGGCAAAGGTGCCGGGACTCGAGAAGCCATTCACCACGGCCAGCGAAGTGAGCCGGGGTACCGCGAGGCCCTGGTAGCCGAACTCAGGGCTCTGTCCCCATATTACTTCCGGGTTCAGTTCCCATTTTTCCGTAACCGCATTTTGAATGGTAAGTACTTTCTTAAGAGAGTCGGAAAGCTGGCCGATAATGGCTGGTGGAACAAAAGTATATAGCTTCATGCCTTGCGCCTCGCAATCATCGATCGCCACCTTGCAGGCATCGGCAGCCTTCACCCATTTCTGTGGATCGAAGGCGCCGCCAAATAAATTGATACCTTCCTCATCCTTGAAACCGCTGTAGTCCGGGTTGCCATTAAACAGGGGACTTGCAGCAGTCATCAGTACTTCAGCCTTTACCGCCAATGCAATAGGGCGAGTGACACGTCCCAGTTCTTTTACCGCATTCTGAATACTTGACGGCAGGTCCGGCGCAGCTTCATCCAATAAGCGCACGACATAGTTCACAACGGAATCGACCGACTCTCTTTTCACCCTTACTTCCTCTGTCGATGCATTGATCGCTGCATTGGTCCTTATAAGAGGTATAGGACCATACATCCTGAAGAGAAAATAATGATAGTAGGCTTTCAGGAATTTAACTTCCGCTATCCAGCGTTTTTTCTCCGACGCGGAAAGATCGATCGGGTTGTCGATGTTCTCCAGCATCGTATTACAGATGCGGATAGACCTGAACAGGCTATAACTTCCGTTCTCACCATCCCAGGTATTTAAACCGGGAGAGGCCGCATTCTGCGTGCCCGTGATCAGGTTGAAGCCCGTTTTGTTGATCTGGTCCGAGGTAAGATCGTTCGGGTAAATGATCTCGGAAGAAGTGGTGAACCCGGCATTTTGGGATACATCACTCAGGCGCTGCAGGTAAGCATAGCAACTGAACAGGTAGTTCTCTGCTTCGTTCCTGTTCCGGAAGGCATATTCCAGTGTGCCAACGTTGTCGGGCACCACGTCCAGGTATTTCTTACATGACATGCCGGAAACCAACAGGACCGCGAGTAAAATATATTTATGGGTAATTTTCATTTTCGCTTTTTTACAGATTAACGTTTATACCAACATTAAATACCTTCTGGATCGGGTAGTTAAATCCGTTGCCCCCTAATTCAGGATCCCACATCTTAAAGGAAGACCATGTAAACAGGTTCAACCCGTTGAAATATATCCTGCAATTGGAAAGCTTTGCTTTCTTCAGGAAGCGCCCAGGCAATGTATAACCTATGTCCAGGGACTTAAGTCGCATAAAACTTCCATCGCGCATCCACCATGTGCTGCTCTGTAGATTATTTTCGAGGTCGGCCCGGTTAACGCCGAGACGTGGATAGAGTGCGTAGAGGTCCTGGTTTTCTTCCGACCAATGACTATTGGCAAAGGCCGATAGTAACTGTGTGTTGCCTGCAATACTGGCATTGGGACTTGGAATGAATGGGCTCGTCGAATTCGGGTTGATAAAGAAGGTCACACGGGCCTGTCCCTGGAAGAAGGCAGTAATGTCGAAGCCTTTGAATCCCGCAGAGATACCATAGCCATATAAGATCTCCGGTACCTGCGGAAAGCCTATGAAGGTTTGATCCGCGCCATCAATCTTGCCATCGCCGTTTAGATCCCTGTATTTAATATCGCCCCCTTTCGGCGGCTTGCCGTTAGTAGAAAATATTTGCGATGGAGAATTCTGCGCTTCGACATCATCCACAAATAATCTCTCGGCGATATATCCGAAATTCCGGTTCACCGGTTGTCCCTTCACATTCCGGTACGATTCGAGCCACTGCGGTTCTTCAAATTCTACATATTTATTCTGTGCAAACGTAAAATTTGCGAGACCGGAGATCCATAGATCCTTGCCAATGTTCTGCCTGTAGTCTATGTGAAGATCCAGTCCCTGCGCGTCAACCGCGCCGAGGTTGGCGCCGATCGCCGCTTCCATTCCCGAGGTGGATGGTATAGAAGTC